>NZ_JBUEGB010000013.1:0-190942 GCF_054963695.1 Micromonospora sp. RTBAU3-60
CACGACGATCTGATCGTGGGTGCGGTTGTGGCCACGCTTCCAGTGCTTGCGCATCTGCCGTGCCAGGAACGGATCAGCGGCCCATTGGTCGGCCTTCAGCGCGGTGAACATTCGCTGGCGCTCGGCCGGATCGTTGGTGCGTCGGCTGATCGCCCGCCGGACGTCGGCCTTGGCTGCCTCGAGGTTCGCGGCGATGTCGGCCATGGCGTCGCGGACGGTTTCCTTCCACGCATTCGCCAGCACACCAAACAACGCGTGTGTGCCGTCGGCCAGCCACCGGTCCCGCACCTGCCGGTCCCTCAACCCGGACCCGACACCGCGGATCGAGCCGTAGCGCTGCCACACCTCGCTGCGCACCCGACCCAACCGACGCGCCTGCTCTACCAGGGCAGCGTACTTGCCCGGATTCAGGTGCGCGGAGTAGGCGATCCGGGTGACCTTCACCGGTCGCCCTCCCTGGTCAGGTCCGCCGTCTTCAGCTCCTTCTCGTAGCGGCGCAGACCGTCCAGCCGGCCCGAGAAGGAGTTGACGATGGCCAGGACGTCCTCGACCAGCTCATGCTGCGGGGACAGTGACTTCTGATTGGCGACGACGATCTCGCAGCCGCCACGCGCCGCCACGTGCTCCACCAGGTCGAACCCGAACCGAGCCAGCCTGTCCTGGTGCGCCACCACCAGCGTGGCGACCTCACCCCGGTCGACGGCGTCCATCAACGCCAGGAATTTCGTGCGGCGCAGGTTCATCCCGCCGCCGACCTCGCTGATCCACTCGTCCACGGCCAGACCGCGAGCGAGGCAGAACTGTTGCATCGCCGCCATCTGCGAGACCAAGCCCGACTTCTGACCCGGCGACGGCACCCGGCAGTACACCACAACCTTCCGCCAGTCAGCGTCGAACCCCGGCTGCAGCACCCGGCGCACATCAGAATCGTCGAAATACCGCTGCCCCGACGGCAGACGACGGGCCGTGATCCGACCCTCCGCCTCCCACCGGCGCACCGTACTCACCGAGCGGCCCACCCGCTTGGCAAACTCGCCAATCCGATAGACACTGCCCACGACCATCAATCATGGACAGCTCTAGAAAGGAAAGCAACCACTAGTTGCTGCTCCTGATTCGGGTGCCCGGTCGGCGGGGCCAGGTCGGGGAGGGAGCGGGCGATGGGGGAGGAGCGGTCCGGGCCGTTGCACGGCGTCCTCGTCGCGGACTTCTCGCGGATCCTCGCCGGACCGTACGCGACCATGCTCCTGGCCGACCTCGGCGCCGACGTGATCAAGGTCGAGGGGCCCGCCGGCGACGACACCCGGACCTGGATGCCGCCGGTCCGCGAGGGGGTCTCGACCTACTACCTCGGCGTCAACCGCAACAAGCGGTCGATCATCCTCGACCTCACCGACCCCGATGACCTGGTGCTCGCCCGGCGACTGGCGCACCGCGCCGACGTCATGATCCAGAATTTCCGGCCCGGCGCGCTGCGCCGCTTCGGCCTCGACCACGACAGCGTCGCCGCCGCCAACGAGCGGATCGTCTACGCCTCGATCAGCGGCTTTGGCGCGGGGGCCGGCGCCGACCTGCCCGGATACGACCTGATGGTGCAGGCGGCGTCCGGGCTGATGAGCCTCACCGGGGCGCCGGACGGCCCGCCGTACAAGGCCGGGGTGGCGGTGTTCGACGTGATCGCCGGCCTGCACGCGGCCGTCGGGATCCTCGCCGCCCTGCACCACCGGGAGCAGACTGGGACGGGGCAGCACGTCGAGGTGAACCTGCTCTCCTCGGCCCTGTCCGGCCTGGTCAACCACGCCAGCGCGCACGTCGCCGCCGGGGTCGTGCCGTCCCGGATGGGCAACGCCCACCCGAGCATCTTCCCGTACGAGCCGCTGCCGACCGCCGACGGCGAGCTCGTCGTGATCGCCGGTAACGACGGCCAGTTCCGCACCCTGTGCCAGGTCCTCGGCCTGCCCGGGCTGCCCGACGATCCCCGCTTCCGGCGCAACCAGGACCGCACCGCCCACCGGGACGTGCTGCGCCCCCTGCTGGTCGCGCGGCTGGCGCAGCGGACCAGCGACGAGTGGTTCCGGGACCTGCGCGCGGCGGGCGTGCCCTGCACGCCGATCAACGCGGTCGACGGCGGGGTCGCCCTGGCTCGGCGGCTCGGGCTCGACCCGGTGGTCACCGTCGACGGCGTACCCGGCGTCCGGCACCCGATCGGCTTCTCCGCCACCCCGCCGCGCTACGACCTCCCGCCGCCCGGGCCCGATGAGCATGGTGCCGAGATCCGCGCCTGGCTGGCCAGGTGATCGGTGACGAATTCGTCGCCGTCGAGGAGGAACCGGACCTTTGCCACGCGCGGCACGCCGGCGGGGCGTACCGTGGGGAGTTCGGCCGCTCCCGTGCCCGGAGCGAGGAATGTCCCCCACCGCTCGTCGGCCACCGGGGGCGCCGTGTCGCCGTGCTGGTGGACCTCCCAGGGGATTCACAGCCCGGCGACGTGACGCTGCGCTCAGCGGCCGCCTACATTTGGTCCGGTTTGACCCCCGCCCGAGGAGACATCCGTGCCGCACGCCACAGCGCGTTCCGACAACCGCACACCCGTGGACCCGGTCCCGCCCCGTCGGCGCTGGCCGCGCTGGGCCCGCTGGTGCGTGGCGGTCGGCGCGACCCTGATGACCCTCAGCGGCGTGGCCCTGGGCGGTAGCCAGTTCCTGCTGCACACCGCGACCAGCAAGATCACCCAGCAGAACCTGCTCGGCGCCGCCGCGGCGCCGCGCCAGCATCAGAGCATCACCGGGGCGAAGAATATCCTGCTCGTCGGCGTCGACACGCGCCCGAACCAGGACCCGAGCCAGCTCACCCGGGCCGACTCGATCATCCTGGTCCACATCCCGGCCGACCACAGCCAGGCGTACATGGTCTCGCTGCCGCGGGACTCGCTGGTGACCATCCCCGCGTACAACAACGGCGCGACGTCGTACGCCGGCGGGCAGAGCAAGATCAACGCCGCCTTCGCGTTCGGCGGTCGGGGGCTCACCGGCGCGTCCGCGCTGTCGCACGGGTTTGAACTGCTCGCCCTGACCGTGCGCAACACCACCGGCATCACCCCGGACGCCGGCGCGATCATCGACTTCCAGGGGTTCAAGGAGATCGTCCAGACGCTCGGCCAGGTCTGCATGTACGTCGACGAGACCACCACGTCGATCCACCTGGGGCGGGACGACGCGACCGGGAAGACGGCGGCGCCGTACAAGATCAATCCCGATGGCACGGTGAACCACCGCATCCCCGGCGTCACCCCGAACGTCTACACCAAGGGCAACCACTGCCTGAATCCGTCCCAGGCGCTGGACTTCGTCCGGCAGCGGGACCTGCTGGCCAACCACGACTTCGACTACGGCCGGCAGCGCCACCAGCAGCAGTTCGTCAAGGCGGTGCTGCAGCAGGTCATCAGCAAGGGCCTGAACTCACCGACCAAGCTGCCCGGACTGCTGTCGGCGGTCGGCAAGGCCATGACCGTCGACGACGGGGGCATCCCGCTGGAGGACTGGGCGTTTGCGATGCGGGGGATCCGCCCCGACGCGATCACCACGATCAAGACCAACAACGGCACCTTCAACAGCCGTACCGTCCCGGGGGTCGGCAGCGCCGAGATCCTCAGCCCGACCAGCCTGCAACTGCTGCACGCGGTCCGGGACGACACCGTCGCGGCGTTCGTCCAGGCCCACCCCGACTGGGTGGCCGACGCCCAGCCGACCCCCGCCCACTGACCGGCGTCCGTTCCGCCTCCATCTCGTTTCACTCACCACCTCGTCCGTCGGGGATGCCCGGGCGGCGGCACTGCCGGCTGCGCTCCCCCCGCCGCGCCCATCGCACATCCCGTCCTCGACGCGCCGCCGCGCGCGTTGACATGTGACCATTCGGTCACCTATTCTTCTGGTCGTGGACGACGAGGATCTGGTCTTCAAGGCGCTCGCCGATCCGACCCGGCGAGCCCTGCTCGACCGCCTCTTCGTGCGCGACGGCCAGACGCTGACGCAGTTGGAGTCCGAGCTGGAGATGACCCGCTTCGGGGTCATGAAGCACCTGCGCCTGCTGGAGGAGGCGGGTCTCGTGGTCACCCGGCGGCAAGGCCGGGAGAAGCTGCACTTCCTCAACCCGGTGCCGATCCGGCTGATCCACGACCGGTGGATCGACAAGTACACGGAGGGCCACACCAGGGCGCTGCTGGACCTCAAGGCCGAGCTCGAACGCGACGAACCGGAGGAGAAGAGATGACCACCACGACGACGGCCGGGACCACCAAGGTCTACCGGGTGTACATCAAGGCCACGCCGCAGGCCATCTGGGACGCGATCACCCAGCCCGAGTGGACCCGGCGGTACGGCTACCAGGGCATCGCCGAATACGACCTGCGGCCGGGCGGCCGCTACCGCGCCTACGCCATCAAGGAGCACCAGGAGGCCGGCATGCCCGAGGTGCCGGTGGAGGGCGAGGTGATCGAGGTGGACCCGCCGGTCCGGCTGGTGCAGACCTGGCGGCCCACCTGGCTGGACGAGCCGGCCACCCGGTTGACGTACGAGATCGCCGCGCAGCACGGCGGGGTCAGCTGCCTCACGGTGATCCACGAACTCGCCGGCGCGCCGCAGACCATGGCGCAGGTCAACGGCGACGTCGAGGGCGCCGGCGGCGGCTGGGCGGAGGTCCTCAGCGACCTGAAGTCCCTGCTGGAGACCGGCGCCCCGCTCTACGCCTGAGCCGCGACCACGGAGCGGAGCAGACCACGCGCCCGCTGGAGCACTGAACGCCGCCTCGCCGTGACGCGGCCGTGACGCCCGGGCGACGGGCCCTGCGGCAGCCTCGGCCCCGTGAGCAGCTTTCCGGGCAGCCCGCAGGACCCCGTCGACCCGGAACCCGGAACTCGGCCCGCACCTACGCGCGTCCACCGGCGTTTCTGTCCACGTGCCGCCAGCTGTCCGCGATCCGGTGCCGACGCGCCGGTCGCCGGGAGATCCGGGTCGGCCGCACCGCGAGAAGAGAGCACGCCATGACCAGTCAACTCGCCGGCAAGAACATCATCGTCACCGGGGGCACCCGGGGCATCGGTCGGGGCATCACCCTCGGGTTGGCCACGGCCGGCGCGAACGTGATCGCCTGCTACCGGACCGAGGGAGAGCACGTCGAGGCGCTCGCCCACCAGCTCAAGGAAACGCCGGGCACCCACCGGCTGATCCGGGCGGACGTGACCGACGTCGAGGACGTCGAGCGGCTCGTCGACGAGGCCGGCGGCGGCCAGCGCACGCTGCACGGCCTGGTGCACAACGCGGGGGTGATCAGCCCCGTGCCGTTCGCCGAGCTGACGCCCGACGAGTGGCACCGCGTGGTGGACACCACCCTCACCGCGGCCTACCTGGTCGTCAACCGGGCGCTGCCGCTGCTGGCCGCGGGCTCCTCGGTGGTGGCCATCGGTTCCCGGGCGGCCACGGTCGGGATCCCGCTGCGCGCGCACTACACCGCGGCGAAGGCCGGCCTGATCGGGCTGATGCGCTCGCTGGCCAAGGAGTTGAGCCCGCAGGGCATCCGGGTCAACGTGGTCGCCCCCGGGACCATCGAGACCGAGGAGGCGGCGCGGGACTCGTCGGAGCAGCGGCGGGCGCACGTCGAACGCCACTCGAAGATCATCGCGCTGCGCCGCTACGGGCGGCCGGAGGAGGTGGCCAACGCGGTCGCCTTCCTGCTGAGCGACCAGTCCTCCTACATCACGGGGGAGACCCTGTACGTCGACGGCGGCATCTGACGGTCGGGACAGGCGTGGGCCGCGACGCCGATTCCGGCGTCGCGGCCCACCTCTTCCTGTCCCCTCACTGCCGCAGGTCCCGTTACCCGGCTTCAACCTCGGTCAAACCGAGTGGGACGAGACCGCGACGTCGGCGGACATTCGATTTGACGGCGCGCGCCGGGAGGGCGCGCCGAAAAATGCTCTGGTTCGGTCCGTTATTCCGCCCTGAAGTGCTCATCAATCGCATCGCCCGTCATCGCCGCCTTGACGGAATCGGCAATGAAACGGCCTGGTTCCATTCACCGATGTCGACGGGATATTCAGCGGCCGCGCGACCACCACCGGCGCAGCGCGTAGCCGACGGCGCTGACCAGGAACAGCACGGCCGTGGCGAGCAGCCAGCGGCCGAGGAACGGTCGCTGGTCCTGCCCGGACGCGGCCAGATAGGTCGGCCGGCCCAGCCGCAGGATGCCCGGCAGGTAGACGAGGAACAACAGGCCCGAGGCCAGGGCCGGCACCCGGATGTGGTTCAGCGGTGCGGGGCCCGACGCCGGCACGCCGTAGGTGCCCAGGGTGCGCCGCAGCATCCGGTCGGCCAGCCCGTAGATCGGGAACAGCACGAAGTCGTGGGCGATCGCCGCGCCGACGAACCAGACCAGCATCCGGCCGGCGGTCGGCTCCGCGGCGAGCCGCAGCGCCACCCATCCGGCGACCGCGAAGGTGCCGACGAGCAGCAGCAGGTGCCCGACCGGCGCCCCGTACGCCGCCCGGAACCGTGCCGCGAGGTCACCCACCGGTACGCCCCCGGAACTCGATCCGCGCCACCCACTTCGTGCAGTGCACCCCGGGCAGGGCCGGGACGATGACCCGCGCCGGGTACCCGTGGTCGAGGGAGAGGTCGACGCCGTTGACCCGCAGCGCGAGCAGGGAGTCCGCGTCGAGAACCTGGTTGGCCTGCAGGGTCGCCTGCCGGAACAGTCCCGCCTTTTCCAGGGACACCACGTGCGCGGCGGTGATCCCGTCCGCGCCGACGAGAGCGGCGAGGTCGCGCAGCCGTACCCCGGTCCAGGTCTGCACCGTCGACCACCCCTCCACGCAGGCGATCGGCAGCGTGACGGTGTGCTGGGCCATGGCCAGCAGGCCGGCCCGGTCGACCGTGACGCTGCGCCCGCCCGCGTGCAGGGTGAGCCGCCAACCTGGCCCGATGTCGGCGGCCCGGACCCCGGCGGCGGCCGCGGTCCGGTTCACCGGGAAGCCGGTCGGACCCGCGCCGGGCTGCCGGCCCCGGGGCAGCAGCAGGGCAGTCCGCCGCCAGGGCCCCTCGAAGTGCTGCCCCACGGTGAGCGCGGCGAGCAGCGCCGACAGGCCACCGACCAGGGCGAGCGCGCCGCGCCGGCTCATCGTGGGCGGGCCGGGCCGGGCGGCCACCAACTCGTCCGGATCCGGCGGTTCGGGCCGGGTGGCCGCGCGGTAGGTGGTCAGCTCCTCGGGCAGCGAACGGGACCGCAGCCCGGTGAGCATCCGCCGCAGCTTGAGCGCCACGTGCGTGACCAGCGCGGCGACGAACACCCAGGCGCCGAAGTAGTGGGCGGTGTAGAAGTCGAAGCCGAACAGGTACGCGTACTGGATGTCGAGCAGGCCGGTGACGATCTCGAAGAGGATCCCGCCGACCAGCAGGAGCAGGGACAGCCGCTCCAACACCTGCGCCACCGAACGGGCCGGCGGCCAGTCGAACAGCTTCGGCAGCACCGACCAGAGCTTGGCCAGCACGATCGGAATCAGCGTGATCCCCAGCCCCACGTGCAGGCCCTGGGTGAGGCGGAACAGCCAGGACGGGCGGGTCGGCCAGTCGAACGGCGGCAGCCGCAGCCAGCCGACGTCACGCGGGAACGCCTGGCCGAACTGGGGGGAGTAGGCGAGGTAGTCCAGCAGCCCGGTGAGGAACACCAGCGGCAGGCCGACGAGCAGGACCAGGCCGAACACGGAGGTCAGCCACGGGCCGCGCAGCGGGCTGCGCCAGCGCCGGTTCACGGTCGCGGCGCCGGGCGGCGGATGCGCGGCCAGGAACTCCCACCACCGCCGGGGAAAACCGTACGCCCGGCGGCCGGGGTGCACGCGCTCCGACCCGGCCGGGGAACCCCCGGCCGGAGGAGTGCTCTCCGCGCTCACCGGTCCTCCTCGTGCCTGCCGACGCCGGGACGCCCCGGCGGCGGCCGGCCCACCGGATCCCTCTCCGGCAGGCTACGGGCGGCGCCGACGGCTGGTCCCGGTTTGCCGGATTACCGAACGCTTACCGGCGGACCGCCATGTTGCGAGGTCCTTACGGCTTCGCCGACCCGGCCCGCCGCCACCGTCCACCGACCTACCCTGACCGCCATGCGGATACTGGTCACCGGCGCGGCCGGGTTCATCGGGTCGCAGGTCGCCGACCTGCTCGCCGCCGACGGGCACGAGGTGGTGGCGCTGGACGCGCTGCTGCCCCAGGCGCACGGCGGTGAGCTGCCCGAGTGGTCCCGGCGGCACGGCCCGGTCGTCGGTGACGTCCGCGACCCCGACCTGCTCGACCGGCTGCTGCCCGGCGTCGACGCGGTGTGCCACCAGGCCGCGATGGTCGGGCACGGGCTCGACCCGTCGGACGCCCCCGGGTACGCCAGCCACAACGACTACGCCACGGCCGTGCTGCTGGCCGCCATGCACCGGGCCGGGGTGCACCGGCTGGTGCTCGCCAGCTCCATGGTCGTCTACGGCGAGGGCCGCTACGAGTGCACCCGGCACGGCACCGTGCGCCCCGCCCCGCGCCGCCCCGCCGACCTGGCCGCCGGCCGCTACGACCCGACCTGCCCGCAGTGCGCCGGCACCCTCACCCCGGCGCTGGTCCCCGAGGACGCCCCGCTGGAGCCGCGCAGCACGTACGCCGCCACCAAGCTCGCCCAGGAACACCTGGCCGGCGCCTGGGCGCGGCAGACCGGCGGTGGGGTGTGGGCGCTGCGCTACCACAACGTCTACGGGCCCCGGATGCCGCGCGACACCCCGTACGCCGGGGTGGCCTCGATCTTCCGGTCGGCGCTGGCGGCGGGCGGACCACCACGGGTGCTGGAGGACGGCCGGCAACGGCGGGACTTCGTCCACGTCACCGACGTGGCGCGGGCCAACCTGCTGGCCCTCACCACGCCCCCGCCGCAGCCGCTGGTGCCGGTCAACGTCTGCTCCGGCGATCCGCGCACGGTCGGTGACCTGGCCGCGGCGCTGGCCACCGCGATGGCCGGCCCGCCGCCGCTGGTCGTCGGCGGTGCCCGCGCCGCCGACGTGCGACACGTCGTCGCCGACCCGCGCCGCGCGACCGAACTGCTCGGCTACACCGCCCGGGTCGGGTTCGCCGACGGGGTCGCCGCCTTCGCCACCGACCCGCTGCGCGAGCCGGCGGCCGTGCACGCCTGACCGGCCACGCCGGCGGTCCGGCTCGTCAGTGCGTCGGGGCAGGCGCCCGGCTCAGGAGACCGTCCAGAGCAGGTGGTTGACCGCGAGGGCGGTCGCCGCCTGCCCGGCCAGCCACCAGCGGCGGGTCGCCGGTGGCAGGTGCGCGGTGGCGACCAGCAGCCACACCGCGAACGGCAGCCAGATCCGCTCCACCTCGGCCTTGCTCAACCCCGACAGGTCGGCCGCGAGCACCACCACCGCCGCCGCCACCGGCAGCAGCACCGCCGGCCCGGCGGCGGCCACCGGCCCGGCGAGCCGGACACCCGGGCCGCGCAGCGCGGCCCGCACCGCCGTCACCCCGGCCCGCGCCGCCCGCCCCAGCGCCGGCCCGGACACCGGGCCGGCGGACAGCACCAGCGCCGCCAGGTTCGCCCACATCCAGTAGCCGTACGGGCGCTCGGCCGCCCAGCCCTGGTAGTACCGCTCCACCACCAGGTGGTAGCCGTCCCACCACCGGAACCCCGCCGCCGTGAAGACCACCACCACCGCGGCGGCCCCGGCCGTCCCGGACAGCAGCGCGGCGAGCCGGTCCGCCGGGCGCAGCGCCAGTACCACCAGCGCCAGCAGGCCGACCAGCACGAAGCCGTACGACAGGTACAGCGCGAAACCGAGCACCAGGCCACCGGCGACCGGGGCCAGCCGGCCGCGTACCGCCAGCAGCGCCAGCCCTGCCGCGACCACGCCGGCGAAGAGCCCGTCCGCCGACGCCCCCACCCACACGGCCCCGGGCAGCAGCACCAGGAACGGCAGGACCGCGCGGGCCGCGGCGGCGGCGCCGAGCGCCCGCAGCGCCACGGGCACCGAGACGGTGACGCTCGTGCCCACCAGCACGCAGGCCAGCGCGGCGGCGGTGCCCCCGCCGAGCCCGATCCGGTCCAGCCCCACGAAGACCAGCAGCGCGCCGGGCGGGTGACCGGCGGTGTGGGTGGACCACGAGTCGGGCTGGAAGTCCAGGATCCGCCCGGTGAACCCGGCCAGCGTGGCGGGGACGTCCCGGATCCCGGGCACCTCGTGCAGGTACTCCGCCTGCACGGTGAGTCGGGTGGTCAACCCTGCCGACCAGCCGTCGACCAGGGCCAGCGACAGCGTCCACGCCGCCGACGCCAACCAGGCCACGCCGAGCAGCCGACCCCACCGGGCGGTCTGCGCCCACCGCACCCCGGATCCGACCACCGCGACCGCCACCAGCACCGCCGCCGGCGTGCCCCAACCGGCGTGCGGCCGCCAGGTCGCGTACAGCGGGGCGGCGTCCGCGTGCAGACCCACGCCGCGGGCGTTGAGGACCGCGCCGACCGCCGCGGCGACAGCGACCAGCGCCGCCTCGACGCCCAGCACGGTCAGGTCGGCGCGCCACCGGCGGGTCGGCGCCCGCCCGGGCGCGGCGGGCAGCCTCGTGGTCGTTCTCATGCCGACCGGACCGTACGGCCCATTCCCGGCGGGCGACAGGCGAACCGCCGGATCGTCACCGTCCGGTAAGAATCGGTGCGCCGGTAACAGATCCGTAAGACCCGATCTGCCTGCCGGGGCCCGGGTGGCGGCCTAGCGTCGGCGGTATGCCCACACCGATCGACGTGGTCCTGCCGTGCCTCGACGAGGCGGCCGCCCTGCCCGGCGTCCTCACCGCGCTGCCCCCCGGCTACCGGGCGATCGTGGTGGACAACGGCTCCCGGGACGGCTCGGCGGAGGTCGCCGTCCGGCACGGGGCCCGGGTGGTGCACGAACCCCGCCGGGGCTACGGCGCCGCCGTGCACACCGGGCTGGTGGCCGCCGAGGCGGAGCTGGTCTGCGTGCTCGACGCCGACGGATCCTTCGACCCCACCGAACTTCCCGCCCTGGTCGCCCCGGTGGCCGGCGGCGCCGCCGACCTGACCGTCGGCCGCCGACGGCCGTTCTCCGCCGGGGCCTGGCCGTGGCACGCCCGCGCCGGCACCGCCCTCATCGCGGCGCTGCTGCGGCACCGGGGGGTACCGCTGCGCGACCTCAGCCCGATCCGGGTGGCTCGACGCGAGGCGCTGCTCGCCCTCAACGTCACCGACCGGGCCTTCGGTTACCCCCTCGAACTGCTGATCCGCGCCGCCGCCGCCGGCTGGCGGATCCAGGAGCTGGACGTCGCCTACGCCCCGCGGGCCGCCGGCACCCGCTCCAAGGTCTCCGGCTCGGTACGCGGCACGCTGCGCGCCACCCGCGACTTCGCCGGCGTCCTGCGCAGCCTGGGCGGGCCCCGGTGACCGTGCTGCTGGTGATGGCCAAGGCGCCGGTCGCGGGGGCGGTGAAGACCCGGCTCTGCCCACCGGCCACCCTCGGCCAGGCCGCCCGCATCGCCGCCGCCGCGCTGCGCGACACCCTCGACGCCGTCCGGGCGGTGCCCGGGGTGACGCCGGTGCTGGCCGTACGCGGACGCCTCGCCGACGGCGCGGACGGCGCCGGCCTGACCACGGCGCTCACCGGCTGGGCGGTCCTGCCGCAGCGGGGCGGGGACCTGGCCGACCGGCTCGCCAACGCCCACGCCGACGTGGCGGCGGCCTGGCCGGGACGGCCGGTGCTGCAGATCGGCATGGACACCCCGCAGTTGGCCGCCGGGCTCCTGCTCGCGGCGGTCCGGCGACTCGACCTGGCCGACGCCGTGCTCGGCGGGGCCGTGGACGGCGGGTGGTGGGCGCTGGGGTTGCGCGACCCCCGGCAGGCCGCCGCGCTGCGGGCGGTGCCGATGTCCACTCCGGAGACCGGCCGACGCACCTGGTCCGCCCTCGACCGGCGCGGCCTGCGCACCCTGCCCCTGCCGGCGCTGCGCGACGTCGACGTCTGGTCCGACGCGCTCGCGGTGGCCGCCGAGGCGCCGGCGACCCGCTTCGCCCGCGAGGTCGCGGCGCTGCGCTCCACCCTGGTGTCGGGCGGGTCCCGGTGACGGTTGACGCGCTCGACGCGGACGGCCGGTGGGCGGCGGCGATCGGCGGCGAGGACGTCTTCGGCGCCGCCCTCGATCCCCAGCCGGGAACCCACTGGCTCGTGCACGACGACGGCCGGCGCACCCGGCTGCCGGTCCGGCGCTGGCACGGGCCACCCGAGCCGGCGACCGCCGCCGTGGTCGCCCGGTGCGCGGGCCCGACCCTGGACGTCGGCTGCGGCCCGGGCCGGCTCACGCTCGCGCTGGCCCAGGCCGGGCACGCCGCGGTCGGCGTCGACGTCTCCGCCCACGCGGTGCGGCTCACCCGGGGCCGCGGCGCCGTCGCCATCCACCGGGACGTGTTCGCGCCCCTGCCCGGCGAGGGACGCTGGGCGCACGTGCTGCTCGTCGACGGCAACATCGGCATCGGCGGTGAACCGGTCCTCCTGCTCCGCCGGTGCGGGGAACTGCTCCGGGCCGGCGGCTCGGTCGTCGTCGAGCTGGAACCTCCCGGACCCGGCCTGTGGCGGGGACAGGCCCGGCTGGCCTCCCGCTCACCGGAGGGCACGGTGTGCCGCAGCGGGGCGTTCCGCTGGGCCCGGCTGGACACGGTGGCGGTGCACGACACGGCACCCGCCGCCGGGCTGGTCGTCCGGGACGTGTTCGAGGCGGGCCGGCGCTGGTTCGCCGAACTGGTCCGTCCGCTGTGACGCGTCACCGGGTCGCGGGCTCAAGCCGTCGTTCGGATCCACGACCGCCCCCGCTGGCCTACGCTGCCGTTGAGGCGGAACGGGGGACCGATGGCGCAGCCACGGGTGGCGATGATCGGGCTCGGCGGCATGGGCGCGCCCATGGCCGGGAACGTGCTGCGCGCCGGTCTGCCGACGGTCGTCTGGAACCGCCACCCCGAGCCGGCCCGCCGGCTGGGTGACCAGGGCGCGGAGGTGGCCGCCAGCCCCGCGGACGCGGCCCGTGGGGCGGACGTCGTGGTGACCATGGTGACCGACGCCGATGCCATCGCGTCCATCGCCTTCGACCAGGGGATGCTGGCCGCGATGACCGAGGGTGCGGTCTGGGCCCAGATGAGCACCATCGGCGCCACCGACACCGAACGGTTCGCCCGGCAGGTCGCGGCGGAGCGTCCCGACGTCACGTTGCTGGATGCCCCGGTGGCCGGCAGCCGCGGCCCGGCCGCGCAGGGGAAGCTGGTCGTCTTCGCGTCAGGGCCGGAGGAGGTCCGGGACCGCGTCGCCCCCGTCTTCGACGCGGTCGGGCAGCGTACGGTTTGGGTCGGGCCGGTCGGCGCCGGCTCCCGGCTGAAGTTGGTGAACAACCTGTTGCTGGCCTTCGTCGCCGAGGGGCTCGCCGCGTCGGTCGCGCTCGGCGACGCCCTCGGCCTGAGCCGCGAGGCGGTGCTGGGCGCCCTGCGGGGCAGTCCGCTGCTGTCGCCGTGGGCCACCGAGAAACTGGACCGGATCGGCCGGGACGACTACGCGGCCCAGTCCCCCTCGCTCTGGCGCTCAAGGACGTGAACCTGGTGCTGCGGGAGGTCGAGGACGGTCGGTTCCTCGCCGCGGAGTGCCTGGCCGCGGAGTGGCAGCGCGTGGTGGGCCAGGGGCTCGGGTCCGAGGACCTGACCGTGGTCACCCGGGCCCTGTCGGGGTCGACCGGGGTCGCGTGACAGCCCGCTGACGGGCGGCCGGGCCCCGTTCCAGCGTCGGGGCCCGGCCGGGGTCAGCGGCCCTGGAGGGCCTTGACGTTGTCGCCGAAGGTCCAGCCCTTCGACCCGTCCCAGTTGATCGACCAGGTCATCAGCCCTTTGAGGCCGCCCTGGTAGGTGTTCCACGCCTGCGCCACCAGCGACGGCGGCAGGTACCCGCCGCCGGCGCCGGACTGCGCCGGCAGGCCGGGGACCTGCCGGTCGTACGGGACGCGGATGGTGGTGCCCTGCACGACCAGGCCGGTGTTGAGGCAGTTGGTCTGCGCGACGAAGCCCGGCACGGTGCCGGCGGCGTACGAGTCGCCGGAGCAGCCGTACATGGAGCCGTTGTAGTACTGCATGTTCAGCCACCAGAGCCGGCCGTTGTCCACGTACCGCTTGATGATCGGCAGGTACGCGCCCCAGATGGACCCGTAGGTGACGCTGCCGCCGGTGACGTACGCGGTCTCCGGGGCCATGGTGAGCCCGAACCCGGCGGGCATCTCGGCGAGCACGCCGTCGATGATCCGGACCAGGTTGGCCTGCGAGGTGGACAGCTGGTTGATGTTCCCGCTGCCGGTGAGGCCGGTCTCGATGTCGATGTCGATGCCGTCGAAGTTGTACCGCTTGAGGATCGGCACCACGGTGGCGACGAACCGGTCGGCGACCGCGGTCGAGCTGAGGTCGATGCCGGCGGTGGCGCCGCCGATGGACAGCAGGACGGTCAGGCCGGCGGCCTTGGCCTGGCACATCTCGGCGGGGGTGGGCACCTGGACGCCGGCGTCCATGCCGTTCTCCCAGAGCACGGTGCCGTCGGCGCGGATCACCGGGAAGGCGGCGGTGACCACGTTGTAGCCGTGCGTCCGGATGCGCGAGTCGGTGATCGGGATCCAGCCGAGCCCGGGATGCACGCCGTTGGCCGCGCCGTCTCAGCTCTCCCAGTAGCCCTGGAGCACCTTGCCGGCCGGTCGGGGCTTCAGCGTGCAGGTGTCGGTGCCCGGCGGCGGGCTCGACGTGGTCGGGGTGGGCGACGGCGTCGAGGTGGGCGACGTGGTGGGTGACGGTGTGGGGGAGGGGGTCGTCCTGGTCGGCGTGGGGGACGGGGCGCTGTCGCAGGCGCCGAGGTCCGACCAGAGGGCGGGTGTGGCCGGCGGGGTCCAGCCGGCGCCGGGCGGCGGGGTGTGCGTCTGCAGCGCCTGGTAGAGCCGGCCGGTGTAGGTCGCCCGGCTGCCCGCGGTCCAGGTGACGCCCTCGGCCCAGGCCGGTACGCCGGAGCAGGCCGCCAGCGCGGTCTGGCCGGCGGTCGCGGCGAGGCCGGTGGTGGCCGTCAAGGTGGCGGTGGCGGCGAGCAGCACGGTGCCGCCGAGCAGGGCAGTCAGCCCGCGTCGAAGTCGCATGACATACCTCCTCATCGATGCGCCGGAGGCTATCAGTTAACTTTGTTAAATGTAAATGCGCAGTACGCTGTCACCACTTTGTTCATGCCGTGAAAGGCGCCGCCCGAGCGCGGCAGCGGGGAGAGGACGGCGGCGGACGTGGACGCCAGACGCACCACCGTGCGCGACATGCGCCGGGCCAACCGGTCGCTGCTGCTCACCCGGATCTGGCTGGACGGCCCGCTCAGCCGCCACGAGCTCGGCCAGACCACCGCACTGAGCCTGGCCAGCGTCAGCAACCTGGTCGGCGAGATGATCGGGGAAGGGCTGGTCGAGGAGGCGGGCTCGGTCGAGTCCGACGGTGGCCGGCCGCGGGTGCTGCTGCGCGTCGCCCCCGGCTACGGCTACCTGGTCGGCGCCGACGTCGGCGAGACCCGGGCGCAGGTCGAACTCTTCGACCTGTCGATGACCGCCCTCGCCAAGGCCGAGTACCCCATCTCCGCCGCCGAGCCCGACCCGCAGGACGTGGCCGCCCACCTGCTGCGTGGCCTGGACGCGGTGATCGAGCAGGCCGGCGTCGACCCGGCCGCGGTGCTCGGCCTCAGCGTCGCCGTCTCCGGGACGGTCGAGCGCACCGCCGACGCCGTCGTGCACGCGCAGACCCTCGGCTGGGACGGCGTGCCGCTCGGGGCGATGCTGCGGGCCGGCACCGACATCCCGGTCCACGTCGACAACGGTGCCAAGACCCTCGGCCAGGCCGAGATGTGGTTCGGCGCCGGCCGGGGCGTTCGGCACGCGGTCATCGCCCTGGTCGGCTCCGGCGTCGGGGCCTGCGTGGTGGCCGACGGCGTGGCCTACCGCGGCGCGCACAGCAGCGCCGGGGAGTGGGGCCACACCACCATCGTGTACGGCGGTCGCCGCTGCCGCTGCGGCAACCTCGGCTGCCTCGAGGCGTACGTCGGGGCGGAGGGAATCCTCGACCGGTTCCGGCAGGCCAACCGCGGCCGCCCGGCGGCCGGCGGTGACGAGGAGACCGCCTTCGGCGAACTGCTCCGCGCCACCAGCCGGACGGCCGCGAAGGTGCTCGACGAGACCGTCGGCTACCTCGGCGCCGGCGTGGCCAACCTGGTCAACCTCTTCAACCCGGAGCGGGTGGTGCTCGGCGGCTGGGCCGGACTGGCCCTGGGCGAGCGCTACCTGCCGCAGATCCGCGAGGCCACCGCGCGGCACGCGCTGCGCCAGCCGTACGCCCAGACCTCGATCGAGCTGTGCAGGCTCGGACCGGACGCGGTCGCGATGGGCGCGGCCACGCTGCCGATGGCCCGGTTGCTGCGCGACGGCGGCGTGCCGCGCGAGCCGGCCGCCCGGGGGCTGCCGCGGCCCCGGCCCGGGCGCGGCTCCGGGCCCCACACCCGCTGAACCGCCGGGCCGGCGACGTCGCGTCGCCGGCCCGCGCCCATGCTGCCGGCCTTCCCAGCGGTCTTCGCGCGGCCGCCCCGACCGACCGGATCAGCGCTGCCCGCGCACCCGCCGGACGGTGTCGCGGTACCAGTGCGCGCTGCGCTTGGGCGTCCGCCGCTGGGTGTCGTAGTCGACCCGGACGATGCCGAACCGCTTGTCGTAGCCGTACGCCCACTCGAAGTTGTCCAGCAGCGACCAGGCGAAGTAGCCCCGCACGTCCGCCCCGGCCTGCCGGGCCCGGGCCACCGCCCGCAGGTGCTCGGCCAGGTACGCCACCCGGTCGTCGTCGGCCACGAACCCGTCGGCGTCCGGGCGGTCGTCGAACGCCGCCCCGTTCTCGGTGACCACCAGCGGCACGCCCGGGTAGTCCCGGCTCAGCCGCACCAGCAGATCGGTGAAGGAGTCCGGCACGATCTCCCAGTCCATCGCGGTGCGGGGCAGGTCCCGCCGGACGGCCCGCCGCACCGGCCGCCCGTCTCCGTCCCGCTCCCGGCCCTGCTCGTCCACTCCGGAGAAGAGCTGCCCGAAGTAGAAGTTGACGCCGAGCACGTCGATGGGGGTGGAGATGAGGGCCAGGTCGCCGTCCTCGACCGGCAGCCGGACGCCCTCGGCGGCCAGGTCCGCCACCACGTCCAGCGGATAGCGGCCGTGGCACAGCGGATCGAGGTAGAGCCGGTTGGCCAGCCCGTCGGAGGCCCGGGCGGCGTCCCGGTCAGCGGGGCTGTCGGTGGCCGGGTCGGCGGGGGCCAGGTTGAGCGTGATGCCCACCTCGATCGGGTCGGCCGCGGCCGCCCGCAGGCGCTGCACCGCCAGCCCGTGGCCGAGCAGCAGGTGGTGGGTGGCGGCGATCCCGTCGCTCAGGTCCCGCCGGCCCGGGGCGTGCTGGCCGTACGCGTATCCGAGCATGGCCGAGCACCACGGCTCGTTCAGCGTGGTCCAGGTCCGCACCCGGTCGCCGAGCGCGGCGAAGACCAGCTCGGCGTAGTCGGCGAACCGGTGCGCGGTGTCCCGGTGCGGCCAGCCGCCCGCGTCCTCCAGCTCCTGCGGCAGGTCCCAGTGGTAGAGGGTCACCCACGGGTCGATCCCCCGGCCGAGCAGCTCGTCGACGAGCCGGTCGTAGAAGGCCAGCCCGGCCGGGTTGGCCGGCCCGCGCCCGCCCGGCTGCACCCGCGGCCAGGCCACCGAGAAGCGGTACGTGTCCAGGCCCAGGTCGGCGATGAGCCCGACGTCCTGCGGCATCCGGTGGTAGTGGTCGCAGGCCACGTCGCCGGTGTCGCCGCCCGCCACCGCACCGGGCACGCGGCAGAAGGTGTCCCAGATGGACGGCGTGCGGCCGTCCTCGGCCACCGCCCCCTCGATCTGGTACGACGAGGTCGCCACTCCCCACCGGAAGGTCGGCGGAAGGGTGTCGATCGGGTCGGCCTGCCCCGGCGACGACTCCGGCTCGGCCTGTCTGACGCCGCGCCGCGACCTGGAGCCGTCGATGGTCGGGCGGGTGAGGTCGGTGTCCATGGTTCTCCTCGCGGGTGTTCGATCGGGCGGTGGTGGTCAGCGGGGGACCGGCTCGGCGGCGGGATGCAGCCAGCAGGCCACGGCGCGGCCCGGGTGGTCGGCGCCGGGCGGGCCGAGCGGCGGCAGGTCCTTGTCGCAGGGGCCGAACGCCTTCGGACAGCGCGGGTGGAACGCGCACCCTCTCGGCATGGCGCGCAGGTCCGGCGGGGAGCCGGGGATGCCGGCCAGCTCGCGGCGGGGGCCGCGCAGCGCCGGGAAGGAGTGCAGCAGCCCGCCGGTGTACGGATGCAGGGCCCGCCGGTACAGCTCCGCCGCGGGCGCCTCCTCGACGATCCGGCCGCCGTACATGATGGCGATGCGGTCGGAGAACTCGACCAGCAGCGACAGGTCGTGGGTGATGAACAGCACCGCGAAGCCCAGCCGCTGCCGCAGCTCGGCGAGCTGGCCGAGGATCTGCCGCTGCATCACCACGTCCAGCGCGGTGGTCGGTTCGTCCATGATGACGACCTGCGGTTCCAGGGCCAGCGCCATGGCGATCATGACCCGTTGCCGCATCCCGCCGGAGAGCTGGTGCGGGTAGCTGTCCAGCCGGTCGGCGGTGATCCCGACCAGCCGCAGCAGCTCCCGCGCCCTTGCCCGCCGGCCGGTCGCCGTGCTTCTCGGCTCGTGCGCCTTGATCACGTCGAGCAGCTGGGTGGAGATCCGGTGCACCGGGTTGAGCGAGTTCATCGCCCCCTGGAACACGATGGACGTCTCCGCCCAGCGGAACTGTCGCAGCCGGGCCGGGGTCAGGGCCAGCACATCGACCGGGGGGCCGCCGAGCGGGTGGTAGATCACCTGCCCGCCGCTGATCACTCCCGGTGGCGGCAGCAGCCGGGTCAGCCCGTACGCCAGGGTGGACTTGCCGCTGCCGCTCTCCCCGGCCAGCCCCAGCACCTCGCCGCGGTGCAGGGTCAGGTCGACGTCGCGGACGGCGTGCACCGCCTCGTCGCCGAGCCCGTAGTCGACGCGGAGCTTGCGGATCTCCAGGACGGGCTCACTCATCGCCGGCCTCCTGCGGGGTACGCGCCTGCGGCACGGTGGCGGCCGGCGCCACGACGGGGGTGAAACCCACCCGCATCCGCGCGGTGCGCCCGTCGGCCGTGCGGATCCGGGTCCGGCCGCCGCTGCGCAGCCGAGGGCTGACGAACTCGTCGATGCCGAAGTTGATCAGCGCGAGGGCGGTGCCGAGCAGCGCGATGGCCAGCCCGGCCGGGACGAACCACCACCAGGCGCCCTGGGCGAGGGCCTGCTGGCCCTGCGCCCAGAACAGGATCGTGCCCCAGTTCCACGAGGAGACCGACGAGATGCCGATGAAGGCGAGGGTGATCTCGGACATGACCGCGAAGATCACCGTACCGACGAAGCCGGACGCGATGATCGCGGTGAGGTTGGGCAGGATCTCGAACAGGATGATCCGCCAGGTCCGCTCGCCGGTGGCCCGCGCCGCCTCGACGTAGTCGCGGCGGCGCAGCGACAGCGTCTGCGCGCGCAGCACCCGAGCCCCCCACGCCCACGAGGTGCAGCCGATGATGAGCGCGACCAGCGTGTCGCTGGCCTGCTCGACGATCGACGTCACGATGATGATCAGCGGCAGCGCCGGGATGACCAGGAACACGTTGGACAGCGCCGACCCGGCCTCGTCGGCCATCCCGCCGAGGTAGCCGGACGTCACGCCGATGAGGATGGACAGCATCGTCGCCAGGACGCCGGCGATCAGGCCCACGACGACGACGCTGCGGGTGCCGACCAGGATCTGGCTGAAGATGTCCTGGCCGAGATGGGTGGTGCCGAACCAGTGCCGGGCCGACGGCGCCTGCAGGACGTCGTTGCTGCGCGCGTCCGGGTCGTACGGCGCCACCCACGGCCCGATGATCGCGAAGAGGCCGTAGCCGGCCAGGACGGCCAGGCCGGTCGCGGCCTTGGCGTTGGCCATGAACCGAAACCGGCGCCGCTTCGCCCGGCCCGGCGCGGCCGACGGCTGGGCCATCGCCCCCTGACCGGGGATGACCTGCTCGATAGTCGACGGTGAGATCGTCATCGCTCAGCCACTCTTTCGGGTCCGCGGGTCGAGAAGCAGGTACGCGACGTCGGCGAGCAGGTTCGCCACCAGCACGGAGATCGTGATGATCAGGAAGATCCCCTGCAGCAGCGGGTAGTCCTTGGCGCCGACCGCCTGGAAGAGTTGGAACCCGAGACCCGGGTAGGAGAAGACGATCTCCACCAGCAGGGTGCCGCCGACGATGAACCCGAGCGACAGCGCGAAGCCCGAGACGTTGGGCAGCAGCGCGTTGCGGGCGGCGTAGCTCAGGGCCACCCGGCGCTCCGACAGGCCCTTCGCGTGGGCGACGGTGATGTAGTCCTCGGACGCGACGGTGACCATCATGTTGCGCATGCTGAGCAGCCACCCGCTCATCGAGGAGACCAGGATGGTGGCGGCCGGCAGGATGCTGTGCTGGATCGCGCTCGGGATGAAGTACTGGTCGAACGCCGGCACGAGGCCGGGCTCGTAGCCGCCGGAGGACGGGAAGAAGCTCCCCGGCCCGGCGAACAGGGCGATCGCGACGAGGCCCAGCCAGAAGTACGGGATCGAGGACAGGAACGTCGTGGCCGGCAGCAGCGCGTCGATCCACGAGCCGCGCCGCCAGCCGGCGCCCACGCCGAGCGCCGTGCCGAGGAGAAAGCTCACGATGGTGGTGATGCCGACCAGGCCGACGGTCCACGGCAGGCTGTCGCCGATGACCGTCGACACCGGGGTCGGGAAGAACGTGAACGACAACCCGAGGTCGCCGTGGAAGAGCTGCTTCCAGTAGTCGACGTACTGCGTCCAGAGGCTCTGGTTCTTGTCCAGCCCGAACAGCACGCGCAGCGACTGGATGGCATCCGCGCTGATCCGGCCCTGGTTACGCGAGATGAGGGACTGGACCGGGTCGCCCGGGATCATGCGCGGGATGAAGAAGTTGAGCGTGATCGCCGCCCAGGCGGTGAACAGGTAGAAGGCGATGCGTTGCAGCAGGAACCTCATCGTGCGTCCCCCGACCTGGCGGTGCCTTCCGACCGGACCAGCGCCGGGGGCGGGACGGTGCCGGCGGGGTCGGCAGCGGCGGAGCCGGGGCCTTCGCCGGCGACGGCCGCCGGGTCGTAGAGCCAGCAGGCCGCCCAGTGGCCGGGCCGGTCGGCGATCTCCAGCCGGGGCGGCGGATCCACCGTGCAGCGGGGCATGGCGTGCGGGCAGCGCGGGTGGAACCGGCAACCGGTCGGCGGCCGGATGAGGCTCGGTGGCTCCCCGTTGCCGCGGTCCTGCTCGGTGGCGTCCGCCGCGCCGGTGATGCGGTCGGGATCCGGCGCCGACTCGATGAGCAGCCGGGTGTACGGGTGGGCCGGATGCTGCGTGACCGTCTCGCTGTCGCCGCCCTCGACCAGGCGACCGGCGTACATCACGATCGTCTCGTCGGCGAAGTAGCGGGCCGAGGCGATGTCGTGCGTGATGTAGAGGATCGCGAGGTTGAGCCGCTCCTTGAGGTCGCGCAGCAGGTTGAGCACGCCCAGCCGGATCGAGACGTCGAGCATGGAGACCGGCTCGTCGGCGAGCAGCACCTCCGGATCGGCGCCGAGCGCCCGGGCGATCGCGACGCGCTGCCGCTGGCCGCCGGAGAGCTCGTGCGGGAACGCGTCCAGGTAGCGCTCGGGGGGCGTGAGGCTGACCCGGGTCAGCAGGTCGGCGAGGGCGGTGTCCAGGTCCTCGGCGGTGCGCCCGGCGTTGCCGTGGATCCGCAGCGACCGGGTGAGGTGGTAGCGGATCGTGTGCACCGGGTTGAGCGAGGCGAACGGGTCCTGCAGGATCAGTTGGACGCGTCGCACGTACGACCGGAACGGGCGACCGCCGCGGACCCTGGTCGACACGCCGTGCAGGCGGATGTCGCCGGCGGTGCGGCGATAGAGTTGGGCCAGCAGCCGGGCCACCGTGGACTTGCCCGATCCGGACTCGCCGACCAGGGCGGTCACCTGGCCACGCCGGAGGGCGAACGACACGTCGTCGACGGCGTGGACGGCGGCCGGCGCCCGGGAGAAGAGGTCACGCAGCCGTTTGCGGACGGGGAAGTGCTTGGTCAGGCCGACGGCCTCCAGCACCACCTCGTTGACCGGCGCCGCCGCGCCTTCGCTCAACGTCATGCTTCCTGCCTTCGGGGTGTCCGTGTCTGTGGCGGTAGCCGGTCGCGGAACCTGGGAGCCGCCTCCCCGGCCGGTGGAGACGGGCCGGGGAGGCGGGCCGCGGATCAGCTGCCGGCGGGCTTGAGGTGCAGGACCACGTCCAGCGCGTTGGGTTGGGTGGGCTGCATGGCGCCGTACGGGTTCGCGTCGTCCGGCCAGCCGGTCCAGTTCTTCGTGCTGTACGCGCCACCGATGTTGTCCGCGCCGACAGGGATCATCGGCACCTGGTCGACGAAGATCTTCTGCAGTGTGTTCATCGCGGTGGTCCGCGCGGTCTCGTCGGTGGCGTTCGCGTAGGCGATCAACGCGTCGGTCGCCTGCTTGTTGTTGAATCGGCCGAAGTTGCCCGCCGGGGAGGCGGTGCCGATCGGCTTGAGCTGCCGGCCGTCCATGACGGTCCGGTAGATGTCGTACGGCGTGGCCCCGCTCTCGGTCCACCGGAAGGTCGCGTCGAAGTTGCCCTGCTCGACGTTGCGGAACCAGGCGTCCTGGTTGGCCTTGTCGACCGTGGCGGCGATGCCGATCTTGGAAAGGCCGTCCTTCACGATCTCCAGGCTGGTCTGGTAGTCGGACCAGCCAGCCGGGTCGGTCAGGGTCAGCTTGACGGGCTTGCCGGTCCTGTCCTTGAGGGTGTTGCCGTCGAGCTGGTAGCCGGCACCGGTGAGCAGTGCCTTGGCGCCGTCGACGTCGACCTTGTGCTCCTGGCCCTTGAACTCGCCGGCGATGAACGCGTCACCGGCGGGGCTGGGCAGGCCGGTCACGCTCTTCACCAGCGGGTGGAAGTATCCGGCCTCGGCCGTGGTGAAGATGTCCGCGCGGTCGATGACCATGTTCATCGCCCGGCGCAGCACCGGGTCGTCGAACGGCTTCTTGGTGGTATTGACGTACAGGCCGTGGATGCCCAGGACCGGCGGTGCCCACACCTTGTGGTGGGCCGGGTCCTTGTCCACGAAGACCGCCTTGTAGTTGGGGATGAAGACGAAGCTCCACTCCGACTCGCCGTTGGCAAGGGCGGTGGTCTGCGCGCTGTTGTCGGTGTAGGACGTGAAGCGCAGTTCCTTGACCTTCGGCGGGTCCTGCCAGTAGCCGCCGTCCCGCAACGTCAGGGTCATGGTGGCCGGGGTGAAGGACTTCAGCGTGTACGGGCCGCTGCCGACGGGCTGCTTGACCGGGTCGGTCGTCGGGTCGCTGATCTTCTCCCAGATGTGCTTGGGGACGATCGGCACCCGCCACAGGACCTTCTGCTGGTTGACGAACTGCGGGCTGGCCATCTTGATCGTGACGTCGTTGCCGCTCGCCGTCGCGTCCGTGTACGGCACGCCCTGGTCGTTCAGCGCTGGGTACTTCTTGACCAGGTTGTAGGTGAACGCCACGTCCTCGGCGGTGAGCTTCTGGCCGTCCGACCAGGTGGCGTCCGTCCGGATGGTGACCTTGACCGAGGTGTAGTCCGGCGACCACTCGGCCTTGGTGGCCAGCCACGGCTTGAACGGGTCGGCCGGCTTGACCGGGTTCCACATCATCAGCGGTTCGTAGATCTGCCAGCGGTAGCCCAGCGAGGCGGCGGCCGAGGTGGTCAGGAACGGGTTGTTGTTCTCGGCCTGCGGGCCGTTCGGCATGCCGAGGTTCAGCACGGTGGCCGCCTGGCTCTTGTTCTTGTTGGCGTTCGGACTGTCGCCACACGCGGCGAGCGTGCCCAACGCCGTCACGCTCGCCAGGGCGAGAGCGAGGCTGCGTCTGACGCGCATGTGTTCCTCCCGGTCGTGGTGGGTGGTCGGTGGGTTCGTCGGCGGAACGGGGGTGCGCCACTGCGGTGGGGCGCGGGGACGCCCGCCGGGTCAGCGGATCTGCGGGAACGGCTCCGGCTCGGGCCGGCGCGGCCCGACGGCTCGGCCGTCGGCCGGCGAGGGCACTCCGGTCGAGCCGCGGACGATCAGGGTGGTGGGAATGATGCCGGGGGCCTCGGGCAGCGGCACTCCCTCGAAGCACGACAGGAGCATCCGGGCCGCGGCCTCTCCCATCTCGCGCATCGGTTGATGCACCGTGGTCAGTGGTGGTTCGGTGTGTGCCGCGTACGGGATGTCGTCGAAGCCGACGACCGCCACGTCCTGCGGGACCCGGCGGCCCGTCGCGCGGATCGCCTGCAGGGCGCCGCCCGCCGACAGGTCGTTGTGGGCGAAGACGGCGTCGAAGTCGATGCCGGCCTCGGTCAGCCGGGTGACGGCGCGGCTGCCGCAGTCGAAGGTGAAGTCGCCCTCGACCACGAGCCGCGGATCCAACGGCAGGCCCGCGGCGTGGTACGTCTCGGCGAACCCGGCCAGCCGCTCCTGCGTGCAGCCGAACTCCTCGCAGCCTTTGATCACCAGGGGGCGGCGCCGACCGAGTTGGAGCAGATGACGGGCGGCGGACTCGCCGCCACCGCGGTTGGTCGTGGCCACGGACGGGAACGGCCGCTGATGAGCGCGGTCGTCGATGAGGACCACCGGTAGGCCACGGCCGTGCAGTTCGGCGATGTAGTCGAGGCTGCCCTCGGGCTCGATGACCAGCAGCCCGTCGAACGACTTCGCCGAGACCTGCGAGGCGAACTGCCGCAGGGACGCCTCGCCGCGGTTGCAGGTGAGGAGCATCAGCCCGTACCCGGCGCTCTCCACCGTGTCGACGGCGCCCTGCAGCACCTCGCCCATCCACGGCCAGGTCAGGGCGGGCACCAGCATCCCGACCACCCGGGTCCGGCCGCGGGCCAGGCCGACCGCGCGGGCGCTCGGTACGTACCCCAGTTCGTCGATGACGGCGCGGACCCGGGCGGCGGTGCGGGCATGGATCTCGCCCTTGCCGTTGAGCACCCGGGAGACGGTCGTCTTGCTCACCCCCGCCCGACTGGCGACGTCGGCGATGGTGATCGGCACGTGACGCTCCCGGGTCGAGGAGGTGAGGCGGGTGTTTCGGAACCGGTTGCGGAACCGGTTGCATCGCAGTGAATCGAAGTGACGCCGGTCACGTCAATCACGGCCAGATAACGAAACATGGCTAAGTTCAAAACCTTAAAAAAGTGACCACCGCAGCGCGTCCGGGAAGTCCCGCGGACCTGCGTGCTGAGCAGCGTCGATGCCGTCCGGTCGCCCCGGTGCGTGGCCTACGGGGCTGCGCGGTGTCGGAGGCGATCCTCGGACACGCAGTACACGTCGCCGGAATTGGCCTCGTGCGGCAGCGCCCGCAGGTACGCCGCCACCTCCGCGGCCGGCAGCCAGTCGGGCAGGGCGAGGCCCATCTCGTCGCCGAGCGCCACGCTGAACCGGGTGAACCCGAGCCCCGTGAGCCGGTGGAGGCAGCGCGGAGCCAGTTCGCGGGCGATCGTGGTGAACTCGAACGACAGCGCCGGCACCGGCCGGCTCAACCCGGCCAGCACGGCATCCTCGAACCCCTCGACGTCGACCTTCACGAAGGCCGGTACGCCGTGCGCGGCGATGAGCCGGTCGAGCGTGGTGGTGGCGACCTCGATCTCGGCGTCCCAGGTCTCGTGCGCCCAGCCACCGGCACCGGCCGCGGCCCGCACGAAGTGTGGCGACGCCGTGGAGACCGTCGGGTTGGCGGAGTTGACGTGCAGCCGGACCCGGCCCTCCCGTGCCCCGCAGGCGGCCTCGACCACGGTGACCCGGGAGTCGTCGCCGTAGAGCGCGTGCAGCGCCCGGACGCAGAGCGGCTGGGGCTCGACGGCCACCACCCGGGCACCGAGCCGGCGGAAGCTGCCGAGCCGGTCGCCGACGTGCGCCCCGACGTCGAACACCAGGTCGCCGGGGCGGACGAAACGCGCGTAGAAGGCGTCCATCGCCGCCTCCCGGACCGGGTCGCCGTAGTACGCCTCGAGCGACCGGCGCAGGCCGGACATGGCGGGATCCGCCTTGAGTGCCTCGATCACGCCGATATGACCGCCCACTGCTCCGACCGTAGCCACGCCGGGAGAAACCCGAGGGCCATTCGGGTAACCCGGCGGTCCGCCGGTGAACCGAGCCTCCTAGGACGCCTTAGGGATGGTGACGCGACGAACGGCGGTATCCCAGGCTTGGGATACCGCCGTTCGCGTGATCTGGAGTGGGTCGGCCGTGCCGTCAGGGGGTGTCGACGACCTCCTGCCCGAGCGGCCAGAGCGCCGCCGGCACGAGCTTGAAGTTCGCCACGCCGAACGGGATCCCGATGACGGTGAGGCAGAGACCGACGCCGGCGACGAGGTGGGACAGCGCGAGCCACCAGCCGGCCAGCAGGACCCACAGCACGTTCGCGAGGCCGGAGGCGATCCCGGCGCCCGGCTTGCGGACGACGGTGCGGCCGAACGGCCACAGCGCGTACGCGGCGAGGCGCAGTGAGGCCACCCCGAACGGGATGGTGACCACCAGCGCGAAGCAGATCAGGGCGGCCACCCCGTAGCCCAGGGCAAGGACGAGGCCGCCACCGAAGACGAGCCACAACAGGTTCAGTACGAAGCGCAGCACGCGTTCATGGTGACCGGGGCGCGCAAGATCAGAGCATGCCCGCCCCGGTGTCCCGCCCAGGGGTGGGTGGGACACCGGGGCCACGGGTCAGGTCTGGTTGCCCGGTATGTTCTTGTAGTCCTGCGGGCTGGCGCCCTTCGGGCGCGGGTCCTTCTGGCGCTGGCCGCCGCCCTGATTGGCGTTGGCCGACCCGCCGAGGGCCTGGATCATCTCGTTCTTGTTCATCTGGTCGACGTTGTCGAGTCCGGCACGCTCGGCCTGTTTGCGCAGCTCTCCGGTCTTCATCTGGGCGGGATCGCGTCCCATCACTCCTCCTTCGGTCGGGTTCCGGCTCGGTTACCCGCAGGCCGGCGGCAGCAACGTGCGCGGGTGCGGTCGCGCCGGACGGCCGGCCGCCGGTAGCACCAGCGGGGTGCCGGTCTGCGGGTCCTCGATGACCCGGCAGGGCAGGCCGAACACCTCCTCGACCAGGTCGGCGGTGACGATCCGGCGGGGTTCGCCGGCGGCGATCACCCGTCCGTCGCGCAGCGCCACCAGGTGGGTGGCGTACCGGGCCGCCTGGTGCAGGTCGTGCAGCACGGCCACCAGCGTCCGACCCTGCTCCTCGTGCAGCCGGGCGCACAGGTCCAGCACCTCGATCTGGTGCGCGATGTCCAGGTAGGTCGTCGGTTCGTCGAGCAGTAGCAGAGGGGTCTGCTGGGCCAGCGCCATGGCGATCCAGACGCGTTGCCGTTGCCCGCCGGAGAGTTCGTCGACCGGCCGGTCGGTCAGGCCGCTGACCCCGGTGGCGGTCATCGCCTCGGCGACCACCCGCTCGTCCTCGCGGGACCACTGCCGCAGCAGGCCCTGGTGCGGGTAGCGGCCGCGGGCGACCAGTTCGGCGACGGTGATGCCGTCCGGGGCGACGGCCGACTGGGGGAGCAGGCCGAGGGTACGGGCGACCTGCCGGGCCGGGCGGCGGTGGATGTCGGCGCCGTCGAGCAGCACCGTTCCCCGGGTGGTCCGCAGCAGCCGGGCGAGCGCGCGCAGCAGGGTGGACTTGCCGCAGGCGTTCGGACCGATGATCACGGTGAAGGAGTGCTCCGGGACGGCCACGGTGAGCTCCTCGGCGACGGTGCGCCCGTCGTAGCCGAGGGTCAGCGTGTCGCCGACCAGCCGGGAGGTGCCCGGTCGCATGCTGGGTGTCTCCTTTGTGTCCGGGCCGGTCACCGCCGGCTCCCGCGTTCGCCGGCGAGCAGCCAGGCCAGGTAGCCGCCGCCGAGCACGCCGGTGACCACACCGACGGGCAGTTGGTGGCCGCCGACCGCGTGCTGCGCCACCTGGTCGGCGGCGACCAGCAGCGCGGCACCGAGGGCGGCCGAGGGCAGCAGGTTCGGTCCCGGTGCGCGGGCCAGCCGGCGGGCCAGGTGCGGTGCGGTCAGGGCGAGGAACGACACCGGGCCGGCGGCCGCCGCGGCGAGGGAGACCAGCAGCACCGCTGTGCCGAGTGCGGCCAGCCGTACCCGACGCACCGGGACGCCGAGCGCGGCGGCGGTGTCGTCGCCCATCTCGATCAGCCGCAGCGCCGGGGCGCGGGCGAGCAGCACGGCGGGGAGCAGCACCGCCAGCGCGGCGAGCACCGGCACGGCGTTGGCCCACCCGCGTCCGTCCAGGCTGCCGGTGAGCCAGAGCGCGGCGCGGGCGGCGTCCATCAGCGGGGCGCGGGTGAGCAGCCAGCCGTTGACGCCGGTGAGGATCGCGGTGACGCCGATGCCGACCAGCACCAGGCGGTGGCCGGTCAGGCCGCGCGGCCCGGCCAGCGCGGACAGCAGCGCGCCGGTGGCGAGTCCGCCGGCGACGGCCGCCGCGCCGAGGGTGGCGCTGCCACCGCCGAGCATGACCACGACCAGCGCGCCGGTGGCCGCGCCCTGGGTGACGCCGAGGACGTCGGGGCTGCCGAGCGGGTTGCGGGTCAGGGACTGGAACACCGCGCCGGCCAGGCCGAGGGCGGCGCCGACGGCGAGTGCCGTGGCGAGCCGGGGCAGGCGCAGCTCGGTGACCACGAACCGGTCGGCGGGGGTGCCGCCACCGGCGAGGACACGCAGCACGTCGGCCGGGCCGATCGGGTAGTCGCCCGCGCCGACGGCCAGTACGGCGAGGCCGGCGGTGAGCAGCGTGCCGGCGAGGCCGACGGCGAGGGCGCGGGGGTGCAGGCGCAGGGACAGCCCGCCGGGGAGGCGTAGCACGATCATGGGCGGGCCAGCCGTCCGCGCCGGACCAGGTGCAGGAAGAGCGGGCCGCCGAGCACGGCGGTGACCAGGCCGACCTGGAGTTCGCCCGGGCGGCCGAGCACCCGTCCGGCGATGTCCGCGGCGAGCAGCAGCACCGGGGCGTACACCGCGCAGTACGGCAGCAGCCGGCGCGGGTCGGGGCCGGTGCGGGCGCGGACCAGGTGTGGGGCGAGCAGCCCGACGAAGACGATGGGCCCGCAGGCGGCGGTGGCCGCCCCGCACAGCAGCGTGACGGCGGCGATGACGGCGGCCCGGATCAGGCCGGGGCGGGCGCCGAGGGCGCGGGCGGGGTCGTCGCCGAGGGCGAGCGTGCCCAGGGGTCGGGCGGCGAGCAGGGCGAGCAGCAGTCCGGCCAGGACGAAGGGCAGCAGGTGCGGGACGGTGTCGGTGCGCGCGCCGGCGAGGGAGCCGACGGTCCAGAACCGCAGCCGGTCCAGCGAGGTGGTGTCGAGCAGCATGACCGCGCTGACGTAGGAGTAGAGGGCGGCGTTGAGTGCCGCGCCGGCCAGGGCCAGCCGGGTTGGGGTGGCGTGCCGCCCGCCGGCCACGGCGTGCACGCCGACGGTGACCAGGGCGGCGCCGAGCAGCGCGTACCAGACCTGGTGGTCCAGGGCGGTGACGCCGAGGGCGACGGTGGCGGTGGCCACGGCGGCGGAGGCGCCGGCGTTGATGCCGAGCAGGCCGGGGTCGGCGAGCGGGTTGCGGGTTAGCGCCTGCATCGCGGCCCCCGCGACGCCGAGCGCGGCGCCGGCGGTGAGGCCGAGCAGCGTACGGGGCAGCCGCATCCGGTGCACGACGGCGTAGTCGGGGGAGGCGGGGTCGGTGAGGCCGTGCCACACGTCCGCGAGGGGCAGGGGCTTCGCGCCGACGGCGACGCTGAGCACGGCCACCGTGGCGAGCAGCAGCAGCCCGACGGCCAGGCCGGTGCTGGGTACGCCGCGGCGCCGGCGGGACGCGGGCTGGGCGGCGTTTCGTGGTGAGGTGATGACGGACAGTGTGGACTCCGGTCGGCGGAACGGGCTTGACAGCAAGTTAGGTTAGGTTAACCTAACTCCGCTGTCCATGGTCATTTTCCGACCCGCACCGAAAGACACCGCCATGCCCGACACCCTGTCCGGCCGCCGGCTCTCCCGCCGTGGCCTGCTCGCCGCCGCGGGCGCCGCCGGCCTCACCGCCCTCCTCGCCGGCTGCGGCCGCGACGGCGACGCCCCCGCCACCACGTCCAGCGGCGGCCCCTGGTCCTTCACCGACGACCGCCCGGAAACGGTCGACGCCCCCCGCCGGCCGTCCCGGGTCGTCGCCTTCACCGGGGTGGCCGCCGCCCTGGTCGACTTCGGACTCGACGCGCAGATCGTCGGCGTGTTCGGCGAGACCCGGCGGGCCGACGGCAGCCGCGACCCGCAGGCCGGCGACCTCGACGTGGACCGCGTCGAGATCCTCGGCAATGCCTGGGGCGAGTTCAACCTGGAGCGGTACGCCGCGCTGCGCCCCGACCTGCTGGTCACCCACATGTACGACCCGGGCGCGCTCTGGTACGTCCCGGACGAGAGCAAGGCCAAGATCCTTCCGCTCGCGCCGAGCGTCGCGGTGGCCACCGCCCGGGTGCCGATGACCCGGCCCATCGAGCGGTACGCGAAGCTCGCCGGGTCCCTCGGCGCCGACCTGTCCGCGCCGAAGGTCACCACGGCGAAGGCCCGGTTCACCGCGGCCGCCGACGCCGTCCGCCAGGCGGTCAAGGCCAACCCCGGCCTCCGGGTGATGGCCGCGTCCGGCAGCCCCGACCTGTTCTACGTCTCCAACCCGAAGGTCAGCACCGACCTGATGTACTTCGCCGAACTCGGCGTCGACCTCGTGCTGCCCACCAGGCTCGAGCAGGGCGACTACTTCGAGGCGCTCAGCTGGGAGAACGCCGCGAAGTTCCCGGCCGACCTGATCCTGCTCGACAACCGCTCCACCGCGCTGCAACCGAAGGACCTCGCCGCCAAGCCCACCTGGGCGCAGCTGCCCGCAGTCCGTGCAGGCCAGGTCACCCCGTGGGACGCGGTGCCCCGCTTCTCGTACGCGGGCGCGGCGCCGCTGCTGGAGAACCTGGCCCGGGCCATCCGCGACGCCCGGAGGGTCACCTCGTGACCACCGCCGCCGTCGCTCTGCGGTACCGCTTCTACGCCGCCCGGGTCGTCGCCGCCCGCCCGGTCGGCGCCTGCCTGCTCCGGGTCACCCTCGGCGGCGACGACCTGACCGGGTTCCCCGGCGGCGGCCGGGACCAGAGCATCTCCCTCTTCCTGCCCCACCCCGGACAAGCCGCCCCGGTCGTCCCGGTCGAGGCGGGGGAGGACTGGTACGCCGCCTGGCGCGCGCTCGACCCGCGGGTCTGGGCGGTGATGCGCTCGTACACCATCCGCGCCCAACGCCCCGAGCGGGCCGAAGTGGACATCGACTTCGTGCGGCACGGCGACACCGGCCCGGCCAGCCGCTGGGCCGGTCGGGCCCGGCCGGGCGACCGGGTGCTGCTGCTCGGCCCGGCCATGCCCGACGAGCGCAGCGTCCGCTTCCAGCCACCCGCCGGCACCGACGCGGTGCTGCTGGTGGCCGACGAGACCGCGCTGCCCGCGGTCGCCGGCATCCTCGACTGGCTCCCGGCCGGCACCCCGGCCCGCGCCTTCGTCGAGGTCCCCGACGCCGCCGACATCCAGCCGCTGCCCAGCGCCGCCCGCGCCGAGGTGACCTGGCTGTTCCGCGGCGGCACCGCCCCCGGCACCACCCTGCTGGCCGACACCCTGCGCGCCGCGCGGCTGCCAGGCGCCACCCCGTACGCCTGGATCGCCGGTGAGGCCGGCATGGTCCGAACCGTGCGCCGGCACCTGGTCGGCGAGCGCGGCCTCGACCGCGCCCGGGTCACCTTCGCCGGCTACTGGCGCCGCGGCGCGTCGGAGGAGGACCTCCGCGCCGAGGCCGCCACCGACTGACCGCGCGCCACCACCGCTGCGGCCGGAAAACCGGTTGAGCCTTCCTTCCGCGTTCCCTTAGGTTGCCTGCGGCCCGTCGCACTGAGGACTGAGGACAAACCGCGTGACCCCGCCTGCTCTCTAAACCTGACACCTTCTTCCGCTCACCTGTAGCCGGCGCTGCCGTCGGCTCTGCCGGGCTGCCCTTGTGCGCCCGGTCATACAGCGTTTGAGGCCGCGCGTGATCGGCCTCGTGTCAGGTCTAGAGATCAGGTCTAGCGAGTCATGTCTTCACAACCTCATATCGTGCTGCCCTGGGTCGTTCGTCGGACCAGGCTGCCTCTGCTCTCGTTGCGGTGCGTGGACTGCCGCTCGGAGTCGGCCACCACCGGCGAGGGCAGGTTCCGCGTCAACGCCAACGGCAAGCTGCTGGACGTGTGGCTGCTGATCCGCTGCGTATCGTGCGATCGGACGAGCAAGCTCACCGTGCACGAGCGAGCGCCGGTCAGATCCTTCGATCCGGCCGAGCTCCACGGCTACAGCGTCAACGATCCGGAACTGGTGGCGTCCAGGCTGTTGGATCCGCTGCTCGCCCGGCGCAACCGCTTCACTCTGGACTGGACGGGGGCCTGGCGGCTGGACACCCCGTCGGCCTGGCTCGACGAGGCGTGGCCGGTCCAGGTCGAGGTCGTCTTCGAGGATCCGGTACCGGTGCGCCCGGAACGGCTCATCGCGCAAGGGCTCGGCCTCAGCAGGAGCGAGGTACTGCGCCGGATCAAGTGCGACATTCCGCTGCGCCGTCCGACGAGTGCCGGATTCACCTTCACCGTGATGGCCGGGGACTAGCCCTGGGTGCAGCCGGGCGGGCCACCCGGCCCGCCCGGCTGCACCCCCGAAACCATGCCAATCGCCCCGGCACCAAGTAACCCGAGGTCAAAACGCCACTAACGCCCCCGAAAGGCGCACCGCCGGTTTCCGTTGCGACGTTCCTCAACCCCCCGTGCACGACCGGCTGTCGCCGGCGGACTGGCCGGCCCCCGCCCGTGCCCAAACGACCGTTAATCTCATGGGGTGGGAAACGACGAGCTGTACCCCGCCGCGCGGCTGGCCGCCGCGCAGCGCGCCACCGCCGCGGCTGGCCTGGACGCCCTGCTGCTCACCCCCGGCTCCGATCTGCGCTACCTGACCGGGTACGACGCCCACGAGGGGGAGCGGCTGACCTGCCTGGTGCTCCCGGCCGAGGGCGAGCCGACGCTGATCGTGCCGGTCCTGGAGCGCCCGGCCGCCGAGGCGTCCCCCGCCCCGGCCACCGGGGTGCGCATCGTCGACCACGCCGACGGCACCGACCCGTACCCCCTGGTGCGGGCGGCGCTGCCCGCACCGGTGGCCGCCGTGGGCCTGGCCGACCGGATGTGGGCCGAGCAGGTCCTCGCCCTGCGCGCCACGCTGCCCGACGCCGGGCAGCGCCTCGCCTCCGAGGTGCTGCGCGAGCTGCGGATCCGCAAGTCACCTGCCGAGGTGGCCGCCCTCGCCGAGGCGGGCGCCGCGATCGACGCGGTGCACCGGCGGATGGGGGAGTGGCTGCGCCCCGGCCGGACCGAGGTCGAGGTCGCCGCCGACATCGCCGCCGCGATCCGGGCGGCCGGCCACGTCACCGTCGACTTCGTCATCGTCGCCGCCGGGCCGAACGGCGCCAGCCCGCACCACGGCACCTCCGACCGGCCGATCCGGGCCGGGGAGCCCGTCGTGGTCGACATCGGCGGCACCATGCCGTCGGGCTACCGCTCCGACTGCACCCGCACGTACGTCGCCGGCGGGCCCGCTCCGGCCGAGTTCACCGACTACTACGCCGTGCTGCACGAGGCCCAGCGGGCGGCGGTGGCGGCGATCCGGCCCGGGGTCACCGCCGAGGCGGTCGACGCGGCGGCCCGGGACGTCATCAGCGCCGCCGGCTACGGCGACGCCTTCCTGCACCGCACCGGCCACGGCATCGGCCTGGACACCCACGAGGAGCCGTACGTCGTGGCCGGCAACCCCCGGCCGCTGGAGGCCGGCATGGCGTTCTCGGTCGAACCCGGCATCTACCTCGCCGGGCGGCACGGCGCCCGGATCGAGGACATCGTCGTCTGCACGACGGACGGCGGGCAACGGCTCAACACCACCCCCACGGAGCTCATCGCGCTATGACTGTCGACCGGATCCTCCCCACCGACGAGGCTCACGACCTGCTGGACCTCGCCACCGAACTCGCCGACCGGGAGCTCGCCCCGCGTGCCGCCGGCTTCGAGGCGCGCGCCGAGTTCCCCCGCGAGGTGCTGCGCACCCTGGGCCGGGCCGGGCTGCTCGGCCTGCCGTACGCCGAGGAACACGGCGGCGCCGCCCAGCCGTACGAGGTCTACCTGCAGGTGCTGGAGATCCTGGCCAGCCGCTGGCTCGCAGTCGCCGAGGCGGTCAGCGTGCACACCCTGTCCTGCTACCCGCTCGCCCAGTTCGGCACCGACGAGCAGCGCAAGCTGCTGCCGGACATGATCGGCGGGGAGCTGCTCGGGGCGTACTGCCTCTCCGAGCCGCAGGGCGGCTCCGACGCCGCGGCGCTGACCACGAGGGCGGTCCGCGACGGCGACGACTACGTGGTCACCGGCACCAAGGCGTGGATCACCCACGCCCGGGTCGCGGACTTCTACAACATCTTCTGCCGCACCGGCGGTCCCGGCCCGAAGGGCATCTCCTGTCTGCTGGCCAACCGGAACACCCCGGGGATCCACCCGCAGGCCGCCGAGCGCACCATGGGACTGTATGCCTCCCCGGTCGCCCAGATCGCCTTCGACGAGGCCCGGGTGCCGGCGGAGCGGCTCATCGGCGGCGAGGGCGTGGGCTTCACCATTGCCATGTCCGCCCTGGACTCCGGCCGGCTGGGCATCGCCGCCTGCGCGGTGGGTCTGGCCCAGGCCGCCCTCGACTACGCGATCGGCTACGCGAAGGAGCGCCAGCAGTTCGGTCGCCCGATCATCGACTTCCAGGGGCTGGGCTTCACCCTGGCCGACCACGCCACGCAGATCTCCGCGGCCCGGGCGCTGATGCTGGCCGCGGCGCGGCTGCGCGACGCCGGCCGGCCGTACTCGATCGAGGCGGCGAAGGCGAAGCTGTTCGCCACCGACGTGGCGATGCGGGTGACCACCGACGCGGTGCAGGTGCTCGGCGGCGCCGGCTACGTCGTCGACCACCCGGTCGAGCGGTACATGCGGGAGGCGAAGGTGCTGCAGATCGTCGAGGGCACCAACCAGATCCAGCGGCTGGTCATCTCCCGGGCCCTCGCCAAGGGCTGACGGACACCGCTGCGCCACCGGCCGGCCCACCAGGCGTCACGCCCGGTGGGCCGGGTGCGGCATGGGAGCGTTTTCTCAGGTAGGTTGCACCGCGTGGAGGAGATCGACCGGGCCATCGTCGCCGCGCTGACCGGGGACGGTCGGCTGTCGTACACCGACCTCGCCGAGAAGGTGGGGCTGTCGGTGTCCGCCGTGCACCAGCGGGTCCGCCGGCTGGAGCAGCGCGGCGTCATCAAGGGATACGCCGCGCGCGTCTCGTTCGAGGCGCTGGACCTGCCGTTGACCGCGTTCGTGGCGATCCGGCCGTTCGACCCGTCGCAGCCCGACGACGCGCCGGAGCGGCTGGCCCACCTGCCCGAGATCGACTCGTGTTACTCGGTGGCGGGGGAGGACTTCTACCTGCTGCTGGTGCGGGTGGCCGGGCCGGCGGACCTGGAGCGGGTGCTGCAGGAGATCCGCACCGCCGCCAACGTCACCACGCGCACCACCGTGGTGCTCTCCACCCCGTACGAGAACCGGCCGCCCAAGGTCAATGCCGAGCTGCCTGGTCGGGGGCGGTCCCGGGCGGCGGCGGAGCCGGCTGGTTCCAACGCAGGATGACCTGCCGCCCGTGCTCGTGACCGAGCACGCTGACGGTGGCGGTGTCCAGCCGGAGCAGCCCACCGCCGGACGGGGGCAGCCCGATCCAGCGGGCGCCGATCACCCGGAGGCTGTGCGCGTGCCCGACCAGGGCGACGCTGCCCCGGTCGAGCAGGGGAGCGATGCCGGCCAGCACCCGGTCGGCGCGCTCGCCGACCTGGGCCGGTGACTCGCCGCCGGGGGCGCCGTCGATCCAGAGGTTCCAGCGCGGGTTCTCCGCGTGGACGTCGGCGGTGGTGCGTCCCTCGTACTCGCCGTAGTTCCACTCGGCCAGGTCGGGGTCGGTGGCGTCGACGTCGAGGCCGGCGAGGTGGGCGGTGCGGGTGGCTCGCTGCCGGGGACTGGACAGGACCCGGGCGAAGCGGCGGTCGGCGAGGATCACGCCGAGGGCGCGGGCCTGTCGCTCCCCGTCGGGGGTCAGCTCCAGATCGGTGTACGAGGTGTGCCGGTGGCTGGCGCTCCACGTGGTCTCCCCGTGCCGGATCAGCAGGATCTCTCCCATTGGTCCAGTTAAGCAGCCACTGCGTCCCCGTGTTCACCTAGTGTCCTAGGACGACTTAGAGGTGGTGTCGGCGACCGCACAAGAGCACAGCGTTTCAGCTCATCGACCACGGGGACGCGGTCGATGAGCGGGCCGAAGGGCCCGGGCACGTTGCCAACGAAGGGGAGTGGCATGAGCTTCACCGACAAGGCCAAGGCCAAGGCCCAGGAGATGAGCGGCCTCGCCAAGGAGCGGATCGGCGACGCCACCGACAACGAACGGCTGCGGGCACAGGGCGCCAGCGAGCAGCGCATGGCGCGGGACCGGCAGAAGCAGGCCGGCCGCGACGTGAAGAACGCCTTCGAGAAGTGACCCGTACTGCGGCGGGCCCCCGAATTCGGGGGCCCGCCGCAGTCTGCGGATTTGCATCCGGTACCCGGCGATTGTCCGGTTCCGTGCGACGTGCCTTGTCCCAGGTCCGCGAGGTTTTCCGGGCGGAGGGACGGGGACGCGGGTAGGGAGGGGTGAAAGCCCCCGGCCCGTCGGAACGACGCAGGAGGCGACATGAGCACCGAGAAGGCCAAGGACAAGGTCGAGCGGGTGGCCGGGGCGGCCCGGGCCCGGATGGGTGACATGACCCGGCAGGAGCGGTCGCGGGCGGAACAGGTGGGCCGGCAGGAGGAGGCCCGCGGCGGACGGCCCGGCGAGCGCGTGCAGGAGAGCGATCAGGACGTGAGTGGTCGCTCCTTCACGAGTTGACCCGGCCCCGACGCGATGCCCCCGGCGCAGGGTGCGCGCCGGGGGCATCGGTGTTCGACGTTCCAGCCGGACCGGTAGGAGGTGGTGGCACCGTGATCTGCCTACTGGGCGTGGCGGTGATCATGTACGCGCCGCGGGGCGGCTGATTCACGTCGCGGCGGAGCCCGAGGCCGGGTGGCGGGGACCGGTCAGCAGCATGGCGGCGAGCACGACGATGACCGCGGCGAGCTGGACGCCGGCGGCGGTCCAGATGCCGAGGGGCACGGTGGCGAGGGTGGCGACGGCGCCGGCTGGCCGGCTCAGGGGTAGGTCGAGGCGCAGTGCCAGCCGAGCGGCGCCGACTCCGGCGAGGTAGAGGGTTACTCCGCCGGCGAGGGCGAGCGCGGCGGCGCTGTCGACGGGGCCGTCGGGGTGGGCGAGGGTGGCGTGGATGCCGGTGGCGGTGACGATGACGCCGAGCAGCACGAGATAGTGCGGCAGGACGTAGGTGCGGGCGGCGAGGTGGGTTCGGACGTCCGGGGCGGCGGCGTCGAGGGTGCCAGCTGCTGGGCGGGTGTCGGTGAAGTAGGTCCACCACAGGGTTGCGGGCAGGGCGAGTCCCATGACGATGGCGGCTGCGGTGCCGGTGGTGATGTGGTGGACGTCCACGCCGGCGCCGATGGCGACGACGGATTCGCCGAGGGCGACGATGACGAGCAGGCCGTGGCGTTCGACGAGGTGGCCGGCGGCGACCTGGTAGGTGCCGGCGACCCGGATCCAGGAGTGTCGTGGGGTGAGGTACGGCAGGGCGGCCTGGACGAGGGCGGCGGCGACCCAGAGGGCGTAGGTGGCCGGGCCGGTGACGAATGCGGCGAGCAGGAGAAGCAGCGACGCGCCGAGGTTGTAGGGGGTGAGGCGGATCGCGGCGCGGCGGGCGGCGGAGCGGCTGAACATGCCCAGGTGGACGGTGGTGAGCAGCAGGTAGCCGAGGGCGAAGAGCAGTGCGGTGGTGGTGAACGCGGTGGGGATGGCGACGCTGGTGAGCAGGAAGCCGGCCATGCCGGCGAAGAGGAGGGTCTTCTGGGCGGGGCGTCGGGGTGGCACCTGGTTGGTTAGCCAGGCGTAGCCGGTGTAGGGGTACCAGAGCACGCCGAGGATGAGGACGGTGCGGCCGAGGCCGGCCCAGGTGAGTTCGTCTTCCAGGACGTGGGCGAGTTGGGTGACGGTGAAGACGAAGACGATGTCGAAGAAGACCTCGACGGGGGTGACCCGGTTGGCGGTGTCGGGCTCGGCCGGGCTCATGGGTTCGGAGGGTGTGGCCTCGGGTGCCGGTGGTGGTGGGAAAGCAGTCGCCCGGCATCCCTGGTCGGGGAGTGCCGGGCGACGGGTGGGGTGCGGGTCAGTCGTTGCGGTGGGCTTCCCACCAGGCCTGGCCGGATTCGGGCAGGGTGTCGATCGGGTCGTAGTAGGCGTAGCGCTTGTTGAGCGCTTCGAGGTCGGCGGACTCGATCGAGGTGCGGTAGTTCTTGGTCCAGTAGGAGATGCCGCGTTCGCGGTCGTACTCGGTGAGCATGTGGACCCAGCGCTTGCCGACGAAGGGGACGTCGCAGACGATGCGCGGGGTGGCGTAGCCGGGCAGGTAGCCCATGATGTCGTGCTGGAGTTGCTGGGCGTGCCAGACGGGGACGCGCCAGTGCTCGGCGTTGGGGATCATGTCGCACATGTAGAAGTAGTACGGCAGGATGCCGGCTTCGCCCTGGAGGCCGAAGCAGAGGTCGAGCAGGTCCTTGCTGGTGGCGTTGACGCCGCGCATGAGTACGCCCTGGTTGCGGACGTCGCGGACGCCGACGTCGAGGGCGGTCTGGGCGGCCTTGGCGACCAGTGGGGTGAGCGACTGGGCGTGGTTGACGTGGGTGTGGATGGCGAGGTTGACGCCGCGGCGGGAGGCGGTGCGGGCGACCCGCTCGAGGCCTTCGACGACGTCGGGCTGCAGCCAGTGCTGCGGCAGGCCCATGAGGGCCTTGGTGGCGAGCCGGATGTCGCGGATGGTTTCGATCTCGAGCAGCCGCATGAGGTATGACTCGAGGTTCTTCCACGGGACGTTGGCGACGTCGCCGCCGGAGACGACGACGTCCCGGACGCCGGGGTGGGCCTTGAGGTAGCTGATGTGGGCGTCGTAGCGGTCGACGGGCTTGAGGGTGAGCTTGAGCTTGTCGACGGCGGGGGTGGAGTTGCCGACGAGGTCCATGCGGGTGCAGTGGCCGCAGTACTGCGGGCAGGTGGAGAGCAGTTCGGCGAGGACCTTGGTGGGGTAGCGGTGGGTGAGGCCTTCGGCGACCCACATGTCGTGCTCGTGGAGGCTGTCGCGGCTGGCGTAGGGGTGGGAGGGCCAGTCGGTGCGCCGGTCGGAGGCGACGGGGATCATGTAGCGGCGGACCGGGTCGGCGAGGAAGGCCTCGGTGGTCATGGGCTCGAACGGCACCATGGTGTTGAGCATCTGCGGGGGCACCAGCATGGACATGGTGGCCAGTGCCTTCTGGTCGGCCTCGAGGTCGGCGTAGAAGGTCTCGTCGACGAGGTCGCCGAGGACGGTGCGTAGCTGCTTGATGTTCTTGACGCAGTTGACGCGCTGCCACTGGGCGTTCTCCCACTGTTCCCGGGTGACGTGGCGCCAGCCGGGGAAGCGGGTCCAGTCGGGTTCGACCAGTGGGCGTCGGCGGTATTCGTAGGGCTGTCCGGCGGTGGGGACCGCGGCGGGTGCGGGGTGGGGCGCAGGGATGGTCTCCACCGGTTGGGTCTGGGTCACGGCCCCTCCTCCTGGTTGGTGCGGGTGGATCAACGGTCCCGAAGGCTACTGGAAAATATCCGGTGAAGAAATTAGTCTGCCGGAAGTTTTCCCGCGACGCGAGTCCTGACCAGGGGCTTCGAGCGGTTGGACGGAGGAGGGTCGGCGTGACGTCACCGGTGGGACTGCACCGTGTCGTGGAACCGGCGGGGGTGCTGCCGCAGGCGGCCTGGCGGCTGGACGCCGATCCGCGGATCGCCTCGAACGAGGTGCGGATCCGGGTGGAGCGGCTGAACCTCGACGCGGCGAGCTTCCGGCAGTTGTCGGAGAAGCACGGCGGTGACGGGGAGAAGGTCCGCGCCGAGGTGCTGGAGATCATCTCGACCCGGGGGAAGATGCAGAACCCGGTCACCGGGTCGGGCGGCATGTTGATCGGCACGGTCGAGGAGGCCGGTCGCCGGTCGCCGCTGAGGCTCACCCCGGGTGACCGGGTGGCCACGCTGGTGTCGCTGACGTTGACGCCGCTGATGATCCTGGACGGCCTCGCTCGCTGGGACGGGCGCAGCGAGCAGGTGCCGTGCGACGGGTACGCGATCCTGTTCGCCCGGTCGATCGCGGCGGTGCTGCCGGCGGACCTGCACCCGGAGCTGTCCTTGGCGGTGCTGGACGTGTGTGGGGCGCCGGCGTTGACCGCGCGGGTGGTCGCCGAGCAGGTGGAGCGCCGGCGGCGGGCCGGTGACGCCCGGCCGGTGCGGGTGGCGGTGATCGGCGGGGCCGGCAAGAGCGGGTCGCTGTCCCTGGCCGCGGCGCGGCGGGCGGGCGCCGGCCGTACGGTCGGGGTGGTGCCGGTGGCCGCGGAGCGGGACGCGCTGACGGCGGCGGGGCTGGCCGACGCGGTCGCGTTGGCCGACGCGCGGGACCCGGTGGGGCTGTCGACGGCGGTGACCACGGCGTTGGGTGTGCCGGCGGACGTGACCGTGGTGTGCGTGGACGTGCCGGGCTGTGAGCACGGGGCGGTGCTGGCGACCGAGGATGGCGGCACGGTGATCTTCTTCTCGATGGCGACGAGCTTCGCGGCGGCGGCGCTGGGCGCGGAGGGCCTGGCGGCGGACGTGACGATGCTGGTCGGCAACGGGTACGTGCCGGGGCACGCGGAGTTGGCGTTGGAGCTGCTGCGCGCCGAGCCGGGGGTGCGTCGTCTGTTCGAGGCGCGGTTGGCGGCAGACTGACACCATGACGAACCCCTCGACCTTGTACCGCGGTGGAGTGCTGCACTGTCCGGCTGACCCGAGCGCGACGGGCCTGCTGGTGCGCGACGGCAGGATCGCCTGGCTGGGCGCCGACGCGGACGCGCCGGCCGCCGACCGGGTGGTGGACCTGGCCGGGGCGTTGGTGACCCCGGCGTTCGTGGACGCCCACGTGCACGCCACCGACACCGGGCTGGCCCTGTCCGGGCTGGACCTGGCGGCGGTGCGGTCGGCCGGGGAGCTGTTGGCGGCGGTGGCGGCGTTCGCGGCGGGCCTGCCGGGTGACGCGGTGGTGCTGGGGCACGGCTGGGACGAGTCGTCGTGGGCGGAGAAGGCGTTGCCGGACGCGGCGGCGCTGGACCGGGCCGCCGGGGGGCGGCGGGTGTATCTGTCGCAGGCGTCGATCCATTCGGCGCTGGTGTCGCAGGCGCTGCTGGCGGCGTGCCCGGACGTGGCGGCCGCCGCCGGGTATGACCGGTCGGGCTGGTTGCGGCGTGACGCGCATCACGTGGTGCGGGCGGCGGCGTTCGCGTCGGTGACCCGGCCGCAGCGCGTCGCCGCGCAGCGGGCGGCGTTGGCGCACGCCGCGTCGCTGGGCATCGCCGCGGTGCACGAGTGCGGCGGCCCGGAGATCTCCGACGAGGAGGACTTCACCGGGCTGCTGGGCGTCTCCGGTGCCGGGGTGCCGGAGGTGTACGGGTACTGGGGTGAGCTGCTGGGCGCGGCGCGGGCGCGGGAGTTGGGCGCGGTCGGGGCGGGGGGTGACCTGTTCGCCGACGGGGCGTTGGGTTCGCGGACGGCGCACGTGTCGCAGGCGTACCTGGACGGGGAGCCGGGGGCGTGCGGGCACGGGTACGTCTCCGCCGAGCAGGTGCGGGAGCATCTGCTGGACTGCGCGGCGCACGGGCTGCAGGGCGGTTTCCATGCGATCGGCGACGCGGCGATCTCCACGGTGCTCGACGGGTTCGCGCAGGCGGCGGAGAAGCTGGGGGTGGACCGGCTGCGGGCGGCCCGGCACCGGGTCGAGCACGCGGAGATCATGAACAGGCGGTTGATCGCCGGGTTCGTGGAGTACGGGATCGTCGCGTCGATGCAGCCGGCGTTCGACCGGCTGTGGGGCGGCGCGGGCCGCATGTACGAGTCGCGGCTGGGGCTGTCCCGGTCGTTGGAGTCCAACCCGATGGGGGCGATGCACTCGGTCGGGGTGACGTTGGCGTTCGGGTCGGATTCGCCGGTGACGCCGCTGGATCCGTGGGGTTCGGTGCGGGCGGCGGCGGCGCACCACAACCCGGTGCAGCGGATGAGTGTGCGGGCGGCGTTCGCGGCGCACACCCGCGGCGGGTGGCGGGCGGTGCACCTGGACAACGAGGGTGTCCTCGCGTTGGGCGCGCCGGCGACGTTCGCGGTGTGGTCCACCCCGGCCGGGGTGGACCGGGGTCTGCCGGTGCTGCAGGCCGAGGATCCGGAGGTGCGCGGCGCGGACGACCCGACGCCGCTGCCGGTGTGCCGGGCCACGGTGCTGCGCGGTGACGTGATCTATGAGGAAGGGTCGGCGTGAGCGAGGGAACCATCGCCACGGGGGCGGGTCGCGCCGCCGCCGGGCGGAGCGGCGGCGTGAGCGAGCGGAGCGAGCGAACCAGCAGGCTCAGTAGCGGGGCGCCTCGTGCCGCCGCGGAGCGAAGCGGAGTGGCGGCGTGAGCGGGAAGCTTGATCTGGATCCCGCGCTGGTGGCGCGGGCGCGGGAGTTGGCGCGCCGCGCCGGGCAGCCGGTGGTGGATCTGGCGCGCAGCCACACCACCGTGTCGGTGGAGCGGGCGGTGCTGCGGCTGGCCGGGGTGAGCGGCGCGGATCCGGACGGCATCCCGTGGGTGAACCGGCTCGTCGACGCGGTGGTCGCCGACGTGGGGTTGGGGCACGGGGTGGCGGCGCCGGTGTTCGACGCCCTCGCCAGGGAGCAGATGACGGACGTGACGCTGCTGGCGCAGAAGGCCGCCGCCGGGTCGGTACGGTTCACCCAGCCCAACGGCAAAGCGGCCACCGCCGCGCGCAAGGCCGCCCGCAGGGCGGTCGCCGCCGGGGTGCGGAGCATCGACCGGCGCCGCGCCGAGCGGGACCGTCTGGTGCAGCGGTACGGGGAGCCGGCGCAGCGGCCGTGGATCTACCTGATCGTGGCGACCGGCGACATCTACGAGGACATTCCGCAGGCGCAGGCCGCCGCGCGGGCGGGGGCGGACATCATCGCGGTGATCCGTTCCACGGGGCAGTCGCTGCTGGACTACGTGCCGGAGGGGGCCACCCGGGAGGGGTTCGCCGGCACGTACGCCACGCAGGAGAACTTCCGGCTGATGCGGGCGGCCCTGGACGAGTCGTCGAAGGAGCTGGGCCGGTACGTGCGGTTGACGAACTACGCGTCGGGCCTGTGCATGCCGGAGATGGCGACGCTGGCGGGCCTGGAGCGGCTCGACATGATGCTCAACGACTCGATGTACGGGATCCTGTTCCGCGACATCAACCCGATCCGCACGTTCGTCGACCAGCGGTTCTCCCGGCAGGTGCACGCCCGCGCCGGGATCATCATCAACACCGGTGAGGACAACTACCTCACCACCGCCGACGCGGTCGACGAGGCGCACACGGTGACCGTGTCGCAGCTGCTCAACGAGTACTTCGCGCACGAGGCGGGGCTGGCCGACTGGCAGTTGGGGCTGGGGCACGCGTTCGAGATCAACCCGGATCTGCCGGAGTCGTTCCGCCTGGAGCTGGCGCACGCGCTGCTGGCGCGGGAGTTGTTCCCGGACGCGCCGTTGAAGTGGATGCCGCCGACGAAACACATGACCGGGGACGTGTTCCGCGGCAACCTGCTCGACGGGTTCTTCAACCTGGTCGGCACCATGACCGGGCAGGGCATCCTGCTGGTCGGCATGATGACCGAGGCGGTGGTGACGCCGTGGCTGTCCGACCGGGACATCGCCCTGCAGAACGTGCGGTACGTGCTGGGTGCCGCCGGTGGGCTGCACGAGGACTTCGTGCCCGCGCCGGGCGGGTTCATCCAGCAGCGCGCCCGCCGGGTTCTCGGTGAGGCCGTCGACCTGCTCGAACGTATCGGCGACCAGTCGCTGCTCACCGCGATCGCCGAGGGCACCTTTGGGATCATGAAGCGGCCCGCGGACCGCGGCAAGGGCCTCGACGGGGTGGCGAAGCACGAGGCCGACTACTACAACCCGGCCACCGAGATCCTGGAAGGAGACCGTCCGTGACGGCCCCGGCGGAGAAGAAGATCGTCCGGCCGTACGGGGACACCACCGGCGACGGCATGGTGCAGGTGTCGTTCACGCTGCCGGTGCCGCACGACAAACGGGCCGAGGGCGCGGCGGTGCAGCTGGCCAACAGGATGGGCATCGACCCGGCGATGCTGGTGCACGCCAAGCAGATGGGCGACGGGTTCACCTTCTTCGTCGTGTACGGGCGGGTGAACCACCTGGTGGACCTGTCGCAGGTGCAGGTGGTGGAACGGGACTTCCCGCTGCTGTCGGCCAAGGAGGTCAACGCGGTGGTGAAGCAGAAGTTGCGGCGCAAGCTGTCCGTGGTGGGGGCGTGCATCGGCACCGACGCGCACACCGTCGGCATCGACGCGATCCTCAACGTCAAGGGCATCGCCGGGGAGAAGGGCCTGGAGTACTACCGGGAGCTGAAGGTCACCAACCTGGGCGCGCAGGTCAGCGTGCCGGAGCTGGTGGAGGCGGCCCGGCGGGAGAAGGCCGACGCGGTCCTCGTCTCGCAGGTGGTCACCCAGCGCGACGCGCACCTGCACAACACCCGGGAGATGTCCGCGGCGTTCCGGGAGGCGATGCCGGCCGGGAAGCGGCCGCTGCTGATCGTCGGTGGTCCCCGCTTCGACGAGACGATGACTGGGGAGTTGGGCGTCGACCGGATCTTCGGCCGCGGCACCACCCCCGGCGAGGTGGCCAGCTACCTCGTCCACGCCCTGATCACGAACAAGAAGGCGAGAGCATGAGCGACGCACGGCTGGGTTTGACGGTGACGCATCGACGGTACGTGCCGTACTCGCACGCCCACTACGCCGGGAACCTCGTCGACGGGGCGTACGCGCTGGGCCTGTTCGGGGACGTCGCCACCGAGGTGTGCATCCGCACCGACGGCGACGAGGGACTGTTCGCCTCCTACTCGGACGTGCAGTTCAAGGCGCCGATGAAGGCCGGGGACGTGCTCGAGGTGGTGGCCACGGTGACCCGGGTGGGCACCCGCAGCCGCACCATCGACTTCGAGGCGCGGGTGGTGTGCCGGGGCCGCCCCGACAAGAGCGAGTCCGCGGCCGAGGTGCTCGCCGAGCCGATCGTGGCGGTCACCGCGACCGGCACCGTGGTCGTACCGCCGGCGGCGTGAACGTCGCCGTCTGCGCCGACGTCGGCTCCACGTACACCAAGGCGGCGGTGGTGGACCTCGACGGCGGCCGGCTTGTCGCGGCGGCGGCCGCGCCGACCACGGTCGGCACGGACGTGCTGCACGGCCTGGACGCCGCGGTCGGCGCCGCCACCGCCCGCGCCGGCGTCCGGGACGTGCCCTGGTACGTGTGCTCGTCCGCCGGCGGTGGGCTGCGGCTGGCGGTCATCGGCTACGAGCCGCTCGTCACCGCGCAGGCCGGCCGGCGGGTCGGGCTGTCCGCCGGGGCGAACGTGGTGCACGTGGCCGCCGGGCGGCTCGGCGCCGCCGAGCTGACGGCGCTGCGCGCCGCCCGCCCCGACGTGGTGCTGCTCGTCGGCGGCACCGACGGCGGCGACGCGGAGACGTTGACGCACAACGCGACCCGGCTGGCGAAGGCCCGCTGGCGGGTGCCGGTGGTGCTCGCCGGCAACGGTGACGTTCGCGACGACCTGCACGCGCTGCTCGCCGCCGCGAAGGTGCCGGTGACCGTCGCCGACAACGTGCTGCCCCGCATCGGGGTGCTCGCCCCCGCCCCGGCGCGGGCGGCGATCCGGGAGGTGTTCCTGCGGCACGTCATCGGCGGCAAGAAACTGTCCCGCGGTGGCCGGTTCGCCCGCCTCGTCCGGGCGGCGACCCCGGACGCGGTGCTGACCGGGGTGGAGGTCCTCGCCGACGCGCTCGGCGGGGACCTGGCCGTCGTCGACGTCGGCGGCGCCACCACCGACGTGTACTCGGTGCTCACCCCCGACGAGCGGGACAGCGGGCCGGGCCGGGAGGTCGCCGGCACCCTGTGGCGGGCCCGCACCGTCGAGGGGGACCTGGGCATGCGGTGGAGCGCCCCCGGCGTGGTCCGCGCCGCCGCCGAGGAACGCCTGCTCACCGGAGGGGAGGAGGAGCGGCTGGCGGCGGCTGCGGCGGTGCGGGCCGCTGACCCGGGATTCCTGCCCGCCGACGACACCGACCGGGCCGACGACCGGCGCATCGCCGCGCTCGCCGCGACGGTGGCGTTGCGCCGGCACGCCCGCGGCGCGGCCACCGGGGAACGCGCCGGCCGGGACCTGCGCGACGTGAAGCTGATGGTCGGCTCCGGCGGGGTGCTGCGGCACGCGCCCGCGGGGGACGCGGCCGCGGTGCTCGCGGCGGTGCTCACCGACCACGCCGGCGGGTGGCCGCTGCCCCGGGCCGCCCGCGCGGTCGTCGACGTCGACTACGTCCTCGCCGCCGGTGGGCTCCTCGCCGCCGACCACCCGGGCGCGGCGGCCCGCCTGCTGCGCCGGCACCTCGGCGCGGACTGAGCCGCCACCCGCCACGGATCGAGACTCGCCGACGCGACACGCCGTGGTGCAACACACGACAGGCCGGGGTGGGTTGACAGCGGCGGGGGTGCACGCCGTACCGTCTTTGAGTCCTACTACGGGAAGCGGCTGTTGTTCGCTTCGTCCCTTCGTCCGCTGGCCGAGCGACCCGAGTGGTTGCGGCGGCCAGGTCCAGCGGGCGGGGGTCGGCGGGGCGGCGCGAACCGGCCGCGGTTACCGGTGTACGGGCAGGGTGAAAGGCACGGCCAGTAGACAACGGCCAGGCGGGGGCAGCCAGTCCGCGTCCGGTCGGTCCGAAGGTCGGCGTCGCTCATTCTCGCCCCACCGGCCGGGAAGGGCCTGGGAGCATCGGGGCGCGGCGCAAGCCGCGCCCCGATTTTCGTTGCGTCGTCACAGGTGGCGGCGGCGCCACTCGGACTGTTCCTGCTCGGCGGCGACCTGCTCGCTCAACGCGGTCTGGCGCACCTGCCGGCGCCACGGATCGCCCGCCCGCAGGCCCAGCAGCACCAACGCGACGCTGACCACCGCCAGCACGGCCAGCCCGACGACCGCCGGCAGCCAGCCGGCCCACGGCAGCCCGACTGCGAGCGCGACCGCCACCACGGTCGGCATCAGCGGCACCCGGTGGCTGGCCCGCACCCCGAGGGCCAGCAACCCCAGGATGTAGAGGATCACCCCGGCGAACAGCACCCGGTGGTCCAGTCCGGCGGCGCGTTGCAGCCACGGGCTCCCGTGCGGGTGGGCGATGGCGGCGAGGTAGCGCTTGAGGCCCAGGGCGAACAGGATGATCCCGGCGATCAACGGCAGGTGCAGGTACGCGTAGACGTCGCGGGCGAACGCCGCCCGGGCGTCGGGGTCGCGGGTGCGGTGCAGCCGCTGCTCCAGGGCGGAGGCCAGGCTGTCGAAGTACATCCACCACAGCGCCGCGATGACGGTGACGCCGAGCACCGACGCCACGATCACCGGCCAGGTGATCGGCAGACCGGCGCTCAGCTTCGGCCCCAACCCGAGCGAGATGATCGATTCGCCGAGCGCGATGAGCAGGATCAGGGCGTACCGCTCCGCCCAGTGCGCGGCGGACACGACGGTGAAGCCGGCGCTGCGGACCAGGCCCCCGGCGGTGAACTCGATGCCGATCGCGGCCAGCCACAGCCCCAGCCGCAGCCAGGCCGTCGCCTGGTGCGCCGCCGATTCCGGCAGCGTCGCGGCGGCCAGGATCAGCACCACGCTGAGCAGCGGCGGCAGGCCGATGCGCCGCGCCGCCCGGCCAGGGTGGTCGCTGCCGGTCACCAGCACCAGCACCTGGGCGGCCCGGATGATCAGGTAGCAGCCGGCGAAGACGAGCGGGCCGCGTGGCCCGCCGGGAGCGTCGGCGAAAGCCTCGGGCAGGGTCAACGTGAGCACGAACAGGGCGGCCACCGTCACCGCGCCGATCAGCGGCATGATCCCCTGGTCGGTGCGCACCACGTTGCCGAGCGCGGCGAAGGACACCCAGCACCACCACAGCAGCGACAGCACCACCAGCCCGGCGAGCAGCGACTGGATGCTCAGGGTCTCGGAGAGCAGGTTGGTGACGTTGAGGAACGCGAACACGAATACCAGGTCGTAGAACAACTCCACCCGGGTGACGCGCGACCCCGGCGCGGCAGGCAGGATGCGACCCCGCCACTGGCCAGCGCTCATGCTGCCGAGTCTGGCAGCCGCGCCCGCCCCGCCGGCGCGAAGCCGCAGAACCGTCGCGCCGCCCGCCGCGCGGCCGGCGCCGAACACTGGTGCTACCTGGTACGGTGCCTGGTATGACCGGAGCGGTGCGGAAATTGTCGATCTCGGTTCCGCCGGACGTCGCCGAGCGCCTCGAGCGGGAACCCAACGCCAGCGCGTACCTGGTGCACGCCGCCCGGGTGCTGATGCGCCGGGAGGCCCTCGACGCGGAACTGGCCCACCACGGCATCACGGTCACCGACGAGGGGGTGGCCCGGGCCCGGGCCGCCCGCGCCGCCGTCGACGCGTCCTGGTCGGCCGAGCGCTACCAGGCGGTCCGGGACCGGGTGCGCGGCGCCGCCGACGAGGATCCACGCGCCGTCTCCGCCGCGTGAGCACCCCCGACGCCCCGCCCGTGCGGCTGGTGCTGGACCGGTCCGCGCTGCTGGCGTACGTGTCCGGATCCGTGCACGTCGGCGAGACGCTGCACGAGGTGATCACCGACGGGGTGCGGTTCGGGGTGACCGCGGTGACCGCCGCGGAGACCCTCGCCGTCGTGGACGACGCGAAGGACCGGGCGGCGCTGCGCCGGCTGCTCGCCCTGGACGCCTGCGCGGTCCTGCCCACCGACGCCGGCTCGTGGCAGGAACTGGCCTACTGGCGGCGGTTCACCGGCCGCGCCGACCTGGCCAGCACCGTGCTGGCGTGCCTCACCCACGACGCCCCGATCCTCAGCGGGGAACCGCGCTACGGCGACGGAGACCTGCCGGTGATTGCGCTGCCCGACTGACCGACCGCCGCCCGCCCGGGCCGGGTAGCCTTCGGCGCGTGATCGTGGTGAGGTGCCGGTGACGACGCTCGACCGGGAAGAGGTGCGTACCCCGCACGGGGCACGCGAGACGGCGGGAGCCCGCCCGCTGCCGCTGCGGGTGGCCGCGCCGCTGGCCGTCCTGGCCGGGTTGGCCCTGCTGGCCGCGTTCCCCCCGTACGGTGTGTGGCCGCTCGCCCCCGTCGGGGTGGCGCTGCTCGCCGCGGCGGCGCACCGGCGGCGGCTGCGCGCCGGCGCGGGCCTGGGTTTCCTCACCGGGCTGGCGCTGTTCGCGCCGCTGCTGGAATGGACCAACCTGCACACCGGCGTCCTGCCGTGGATCCTGCTGTCCCTGCTGCAGGCCGGCTACCTGGCGCTGCTCGGCACGGCCGCCGCCTGGGTGTCCCCGCTGGCCGACCGGCACCGGGCGGCGTGGCCGCTGCTGACCGCAGTGCTGTGGGTGGGGCAGGAGGCGCTGCGGGACCGGACCCCCTTCGGGGGGTTCCCGTGGGGGCGGCTGGCGTTCAGCCAGGACACCTCCCCACTGCTGCGGTTGGCGGCGCTCGGCGGCGCCCCGCTGGTCACCTGCGCGGTCGCGCTGGCCGGCGGGCTCCTGGTCACCGCCGCCTGGCGGGACTGGCGGCGCCCTGTCGGGCACTGGCGGCCCGTGGCGGGCATCGCCGCCGCCCTCGCGGCGCTGCTCGCCGCCGGCACTGCCGTGCCGGTCGGGGTGCGCGGCGGCGGCGACACCGTCACCGTCGCCATCGTGCAGGGCAACGTGCCCCGCCTCGGGCTGGACTTCAACGCCCAGCGGCAGGCCGTGCTCAACAACCACGTCGACGCCACGCTGAAACTGGCCGAACAGGTCACCGCCGGCGCGCAACGCCGCCCCGACCTGGTGGTGTGGCCGGAGAACTCCAGCGACATCGACCCGCTGCGCAACCCGGAGGCCGCGGACCGGATCTCCCAGGCCGCCGACGTGATCGGCGCGCCCATCCTGGTCGGCGCGGTGCTGCTCGGCCCCGACACCGGGCAGGTCCGCAACGCCGGACTGCTGTGGCGGCCCGGCACCGGCCCCGACCTCGGGCAGCTGTACGTCAAGCGGCACCCGGTGCCGTTCGCCGAGTACGTGCCGCTGCGCCGGATCGCCCGGATGGTCAGCGACCAGGTCGACCGGATCCGCGCCGACTTCGTCCCCGGCGCCACCCCCGGCGTGCTCGACGCCGGGGCGGTCACCCTCGGCGACGTGATCTGCTTCGAGGTCGCCTACGACGGCCTGGTCCGGGACACCGTCACCGGCGGCGGGCAGCTGCTGGTGGTGCAGACCAACAACGCCACCTTCGACGCGGCGGAGGCCCGCCAGCAGCTGGCCATGGTGCGGCTGCGCGCCGTCGAACACGGCCGGGCGGCGTTGATGGCCTCCACGGTCGGGGTGTCCGGGTTCGTTACCCCCGACGGGCGGGTAGACGGGGCCACCGGATTCAACACCGCGGCGGTGGTGGTCCGGCAGATGCAGCTCGGGGACGGGCGTACCCCCGCCACCCGGGCGGGGGTGTGGCCGGAGGCGGCCCTCGCCGCGCTGGCGGCGGCGGCCCTGGCCGGCGCGGCGGTGCTGCGCCGGCGGCGGGAGGTCACCCCCGGGTAGGACGAGCGGAAAGGCGGTACGAGGGTGGGCGTGGCAGCCGGGAAACGGACGGCCGGCCATCCCGGGGTGGGCCGGGTGCTGGTGGTCATCCCCACCTACAACGAGGCCGACAACGTCCGCCGGATCGTCGGACGGGTACGCGAGGCCGCGCCCGCGGTGGACATCCTCGTCGCCGACGACAACAGCCCCGACGGCACCGGCGCGATCGCCGACGACCTGTCCCGTACCGACCCGCACGTGCACGTGCTGCACCGGCAGGGCAAGGACGGCCTCGGCGCGGCCTACCTGGCCGGTTTCGCGTGGGCGCGGCGGCGCGGCTACGACGCCGTGGTGGAGATGGACGCCGACGGCTCCCACGCCCCGGAGGACCTGCCCGCGCTGCTGGCCGCCGCCCGCGACGCCGACGTGGTGATCGGCTCCCGGTGGACCCGCGGGGCGCGGGTGCTGAACTGGCCGCTGCGGCGGCTGCTGCTGTCCCGCTGCGCCAACCTGTACACGCGGCTGGCGCTGGGCATGCCGGTCTCCGACGCCACCGGCGGCTACCGGGTGTACCGGACGACCGCGCTGGACGCCATCGACCTGGACTCGGTGTGCTCACAGGGGTACGCGTTCCAGGTGGAGCTGTCCCGGCTGGCCCACCGGGCCGGGGTGCGGATCGTGGAGGTGCCGATCACGTTCGTCGAGCGGGAGCACGGCGACAGCAAGATGAGCCCGCTGATCATGGCCGAGGCGCTGTGGCGGATCACCAGCTGGGGGCTGCGGGACCGGCGGGCGTCGGCGCGCCGGGGCGTGCCCGACGAGTTGGCGCGGTGGCCGTGACGCGCGGGCGTGTCATGCTGGAGGGGCGTGATGAAATCCCCAGGCTGTGAGGTGAGATGCGCCGAGGACTGAGGTACGCGCCGCCGGCCCTGCTGCTGCTCGCGGTGCTGGAGCTGACCGTGTTCGTCCTGGTGGGCCGGGGCGTCGGGTTCGGTTCCGCGCTCCTGCTGGTGTTCGCGGCGTCCCTGCTCGGCCTGGTGCTGCTGCGCCGGGAGGGGATCCGGGCCTGGCGGGGTTTCCGGGCCGCGGTGGAGTCCCGGCAGCCGCCGGGGCGGCAGGTCACCGACGGGCTGGTGGGTCTGCTGGGGGCGCTGCTGCTGGCGCTGCCCGGCCTGGTCAGCGGCGCGGTGGGGCTGCTGTTGCTGGTGCCGCCGGTGCGGCAGCTGGCCCGCGTCGGGGTGCAACGGGTCGCCGAGCGCCGGGTGTCGTCGATGGTCGCCGGTGACCTGTTCGGCCCGCGCCGGGTCCGGGTGTACCGGGGTGCGCCGCAGCCGCCGCCGGCCCCGCCGCAGCCGCCGGCCGCCGGGGAGCCGGGCCGGGCCATCGAGGGGGAGATCATCGAGCCGGGCCGACCCTGAACCGCCCAGACGTGACGAAGCGCCCCCGGGGTGATCCCCGGGGGCGCTTCGGTCGTTGGTGTCAGGCGCGGCCGCGCCGGGTGCGGACCTCCTGGAGCCGCTCGGCGAGGATGTCCTCCAGTTCGGCGATGGAACGCCGCTCCAGCAGCATGTCCCAGTGGGTACGCGGCGGCTTCGCCTTCTTCTGCTCCGGCTCGCTGCCGTCGACCAACCGGGCGACGCTGCCGTCGAACTTGCACTCCCAGGTCGTCGGGACCTCGGCGTCGACGGCGAACGGCACCTCGAACTGGTGCCCCTTGGCGCAGAGGTACTCGCGGGTCTGGCGCGGCGCGAGCTCCGTGTTGCGGTCGGACTCATAGCTGACCGCGCCCAGGCGGCTTCCGCGCAGCATGCGCTCGCCCATGATCGACTTCCCCTCGTTCGTGGTGCTGGTCTTCTCGTGTAACCGTCCGTGCCCGCCCGGCCATTCCCGCCCACGCGGAATCGGCCCGCGCCGGTCGGGACCCCTGCAAGGGTAACCGGCCATGACAGGTGCCCGGCGGGGTCGTCCCCGGCCGGGTCGAATGGGTGGAGTGATTCGGCTGTCACCGGGGATGTTATCCGCCGCAGGTGTGCGGGAGGTGACGATGAGCAGTGACGCGCCGGTGGACGCCCGACCGCCCGGGGGAAGGACCTTCTTCGGTCACCCCCGGGCGTTGTCGACGCTGTTCCTCACCGAGATGTGGGAGCGGTTCAGCTTCTACGGCATGCGCGCGATCCTGGTGCTGTACCTGACCGCGGCCGTCGCCGACGACGGCTTGGCCATCCCGCAGACCACCGCCAATGCCGTCTACGGCACCTACAACGCGATGGTCTACCTGATGGCGCTGCCCGGCGGTTGGGTCGCCGACCGGCTCATCGGCGCCCGGCGCAGCGTGCTGTGGGGCGGTGTGGTCATCGCCGCCGGCCACTATGTGATGGCGGTGCCAGCGCGGTGGAGCGTGTTCGCCGGCATGACCCTGATCGTGCTCGGCACGGGTCTGCTGAAGCCAAACATCTCCACCATGGTCGGCGACCTGTACGACCGGGACTCCCCGCGCCGCGACGCCGGCTTCTCCATCTTCTACATGGGCATCAACCTGGGCGGGTTCATCGCGCCGCTGATCACCGGGTTTCTCGGCGAGAAGATCAACTGGCATCTGGGGTTCGGTGCCGCCGCGATCGGCATGACCTTCGGTGTCGTGCAGTACGTGCTGGGCCGGCGCAACCTGGGGGAGTCGGGCGCCCGGCCCGCCGACCCGCTGCTGGGGGCGGACCGGCGGCGGGCGCTGACCCGCGTCGGCGTGACCGTCGTGGTGGTGCTGGCGGTGCTGGCCGCCCTCGCCGTGACCGGGCTGTTCACCGTCAACACCGTGGTCAACCTGCTCACCCTGGTCACCGTGCTGGTGGCCATCGGCTACTTCGCCCGGATCCTCACCGACCGGGAAATCAGCGGTACCGAGCGCAGCCGGATGAAGGCGTACCTGTGGCTGTTCGTGTTCGCCGCCGCGTTCTGGCTGATCTACGACCAGGCCGGGTCGGTGCTGAACATCTTCGCCGCCGACAAGACCAACCGGAACGCGCTCGGTTTCACCTTCCCGGCGTCCTGGCTGCAGTCGGTGAACCCGATCCTGATCATCATCGGGGCGCCGCTGGCCGCCTGGCTGTGGCTGAAGCTGGGGCACCGGGTGTCCACGCCGATGAAGTTCGCCGTCGGTCTGATCCTCAACGGCCTGTCGTTCGTGCTGATGGCCGCCGCCGCGGCGGCCGCCGTCGGCGGGGAGTTGGTCTCGCCGTGGTGGCTGGTGGCCGTGTACGCCATCCAGGTCGCCGGTGAGCTGTCGCTGAGCCCGGTGGGCCTGTCGGCCACCACGAAGCTGGCCCCGGTCAAGTACGCCAGCCAGATGATGGGCCTGTGGTTCCTCGCCACCGCGGTGGGTGACGCGATCGGTGGCCAGGTGGCCCGGCTGGCCGGGACCTGGTCGGAGGCGGTCTACTTCCTCACCTTCGGGCTCGCGTCGGTGGTGCTGGGGCTGAGCGCGGTGATGTTCGCCCGGCACATCCGGCACCTGATGGCCGGCATCCACTGACCCGGCCGGGCGTCAGGCCGCCGGGGTGGGCGGCAGCGGCAGCGGCAGGCCGGGCAGCCCGTCGATGCTGGTGCCGACGTTCGGCTTGCCGGCGAAGTAGTCGCTCAGCGACGCGTCGTCCTCCCGGGCGAACCGCCGAGCGTGCAGGTCACGGTCGGCGTCGTAGGTCATCAGCGGGACGGCGTACCCGCAGGTGTCGCGGATCAGGTCGGCGCGCACCACGATGATCGCCCGCAGCCCGTGCACGGTGGTGTCGATGTCGGGGAAGTGGCGCAGCAGGTCCGGCCACCGGGGATCGTCGCGGAACACCGGCTCGCCGCGCCCGTGCACCCGCACGATGTTCGGCGGGCCCGCGAACGCACACCACATCAGCGTGACGCGGCCGTTCTCCCGCAGGTGGGCGATGGTCTCCGCGTTGCTGCCGGCGAAGTCCAGGTAGGCGACCGTGTGCTCGTCGAGCACCGCGAACGAGCCGCGCAGACCCTTCGGGGAGAGGTTGATCGTGCCGTCGCCGGCGAGGGGGGCGGTGGCGGTGAAGAACATCGGCTGCGCCTCGATGAAGGTCCGCAGCCGCCCGCCGATGCGCTCGTACGTCTTTCCCACGCCCGCATCATCGCCGCCGCCGGGCCGTCGGCGCTGCCCCGTCCCAGCCCGTGATCAGGCGGGCAACCGCTCCCGCAGCCAGTCGGACAGGCCGGTCAGGGCCGGCGCGGCGATCTCGTGACCGACCGGGTCGCGCCGGGCCACGGCGGCCGCGCCGGACTCGCCGCGCAGGTACGCCCAGGTGCGGTCGAGCAGTTCGCGGGGGATGACCGAATCGTGCTCGCCCTGCGCCACGAACACGGGCGCCCCGGCCAGCCGGCCGGGCGTGGTGGGCACGCCGGCGTCGAACGGCAGGGTGCCGTAGAGGATCGCGGCGCCGGCGTACCGGGCCGGGTCGTCGAGCAGCAGGCCACCGGCGAACGCCGCGCCGCCGCTGAAACCGACCAGCGCCACCGGACGGCCGGCGGGGGCCACCTCGTCGAGCCAGCCGCGGAACCAGTCCATGGTCGCGCGCAGCGACGCCGCCACCGGGCGGCCGACGCCCCGGTTGGCGAACCAGGCGTACCCGCCGCCCTCGGCGATCGGCGCGCGGAGCGCCGCGTACGCCGGGCCGGCCGGCAGCTGCGCGGCCAGGGAGAGGATCTCCCGTTCGTGGCTGCCCCGGCCGTGCAGCAGCACGACCAGCGGCGCCGCCGGGTCCGGATTGCCGGCGGTGGCCACCACCGGCGACGGGAACGTCAAGTGGTTGTGCATTCAACCAAAATACGTCAGGTGGCGCGGGTCCCGAGCCTGGCCAGCGCGCTGGCCAGGTCGCTGACCTGGTCGGCCAGCTGGGCGGCCCGCTGCTGCGCCGCGTCGCGGTCGGTCTCGGCGGCACGCAGCCGTACCGTCAGCTCCGCCAGCCGGGCCTCGGCGGCGCCGGCGGCCTCCCGCGCGGCGGCCAGGTCCGCGGCGAGAGCGTCCCGCTCGCCGGCGCGGGCCGCCGCCTCCTGCCGGGCTGTCGCGGCGGCCGCGACGGCCTCCGTCCGGGCGTCCTCGGCCCGCTGCGCGGCGGTCCGCGCCTGCTGTTCGGCCCGGCGTGCCTCGGCGGTCTCCGCGCCGGCCCGTTCGGCGGCCGTGCGGGCCGCGTCGGCGTCGGCCCGCGACCGGTCCGCCTCGGTACGCATCCGCTCGGCGCGCTCCACCGCCTCCGCGGCCGAGCGGGTGGCCCGCTCGGCGTCGCCGCGGGCGGCGTCCCGCTCGGCGGTCAGGTCGGTGACCTGTCGCCGCTGCGCGTCGAGTTCCGTCCGCACGGTGCGCAGCTCGTGGCGGGCGGCGTCGCGGTCCCGTTCGGCCTGCACCCGCAGCGCCTGCGCGGCGCTGGCGTCCCCGCGCGCCTCGTCCCGGGCCGCCTCGGCGTGCCGCGCCCGCTCGCCGGCCTGGGCGGCCTCCGCCTCGGCCCGCTCGGCCCGCTGCCGGGCCGCGTCCCGTTCGGCGGCCGCCGCCTGCGCGTCCTGACGGGCGCGGGCGGCGGCCGCGGCGGCGTCCTCGGCGTCGCGGCGGGCGTCGTCGCGTTCGGTGTGCGCGGCCGCGACCTGAGCGGCCGCCTCGGCGCGGACCTGCGCGACCTGCCGCTCCACCCCGGCCGGCGACAGCTCGGCGTGCAGCGCGTCGGTGAGGGTCTCCACGATCTGGTCGAGCCGGTCCACCGCCTCCCAGGTGCGGGCCACCTGCCCGGGCAGGCCGGGGGCGTTGCGGTGGCGCATCCGGGAGTTGCGGGAGGCCCGCTGGCAGGCGCCGTCGTTGTCCCGGCAGTACCGGAACGGGCGGCCGGCGCCGGCGCGCTGCGGCACCTCCCGCCCACAGTGGGCGCACGGGCGGGTGTCGGGGGTGGGCTGGGCGTCCATCGGGGCCGAAGTCTAGTGGCCGGTCCGGGCGGCGCGGCCGGCCGCGCCGGCGGCGGGTAGGTTGCCGGGCATGCCCGTCTCGCCGTACGTCGCGCGGCTGCGCCAGCACATCGGACACGACCTGCTCATGCTGTACGGGGTCAGCGCGGTGGTGACCGACGACGCCGGGCGGCTGCTGCTGGCCCGCCGCGGCGACAACGGCCGCTGGTCGCTGCCGGCCGGGATGGTCGACCCGGGTGAGCAGCCGGCCGACGCGCTGCTGCGCGAGGTGTACGAGGAGACCGGGGTGCGGGTGGCGATCGAACGGATCGGCGGGGTGGCCACCCATCCGGTGCGCTACCCGAACGGCGACACCTGCGAGTACCTCAACGTGTGGTTCCGCTGCCGGGCCGTCGGCGGCGTCGCCACCGCCGACGGCGACGAGTCCGTCGCCGTCGGCTGGTTCGCCCCGGACGAGCTGCCGGAGCTGGACGGCTGGAGCCGGCTACGGATCGACACGGCGCTGGCCGATCAGGCGCGGGCCTGGTACGCCGCGCCGGGTGAGCGGCACCCGGCGCTCAACCGACCCGACAACCTCTGAGCGTCCGGTCAGCAGCGAGGCGGTCAGGGGGTGGCGACGGCGGCGCGGGACCGGTCCGCGGCGATCCGGACCGCGAGGCCCGCCAGCACGCTGCCCATCACGTACCGCTGCGCCCGCGCCCACGCCGGCCGGCGGGTGAGGAACGCCGACACCGTGCCGGCGGTGAGCACGATCAGCCCGTTCACGGTCAGCGCGATGCTGATCTGGGTCAGCCCCAGCAGCAGGCTCTGCACCGCCACGTGCCCGCGCGCCGGGTCGATGAACTGCGGCAGCAGCGACACGTACAGGATGGCGATCTTCGGGTTGAGCAGGTTGGTGACCAGGCCCATGGTGAACAGCCGCCGGGGGCGGTCCGGCGGCAGCGGCGCCGGCGTGAACGCCGACTGCCCGCCCGGGCGCAGCGTCCGCCACGCCAGCCACAGCAGGTACGCCGCCCCGGCCAGCTTCACCGCCAGGTACAGCGGCGGCACCAGCACGAACACCGTGGCGATCCCGGCGACCGCCGCGACCAGGTAGACCAGGAACCCGACGGCCACCCCGAGCAGCGAGATCAGCCCGGCCCGCCGGCCCTGGGTGACCGACCGGGACACCAGGTAGACCATGTTCGGGCCGGGCGTGAGCACCAGCCCCAACGCCACCAGGCCGATGCCCACCAACGCGCCTGCAGTGACCATGACGCCCCCCGTTCCGGTGAATCTGCCGGCGACCCTACGCCTGGGCGGTCACGGCCTGACCAGGTGGACCATGGCCGTCCCACCCGTCGGGCCGGCGTTCCGTGGCGTCGGGCGGTTCAGGCGCCCAGGAGGCGGAGGAACGGTGATCGCCCCGCTTCCGGCGGGCGGGACCGAGGCGCGAGAATGCGGGAATGTCCATGGTCCTGCGCGCCGCCGCCACGGCCACCGCCCCCGAACTCGTGCTCCGGCCATGGCGCGCCGACGACGCCGACGCGCTGCTGGCGGCGTACCGGGACCCGGTGCTGCGCAGCTGGACCCGGTTTCCGGTCACCACTGCCGCGGACGCCCGGGCGTTCCTGCGCCGGGCCCGGCAGGGCTGGGCGGCCGGCCGGCGGTTCAGCTTCGCGGTGCTGGAGCCGGGGCCGCAGGGGGAGCGGCTGGTGGCGAACGTGGTGCTCAAGGAGGTCACCCCCGGCCGCCCGGACGCCGAGGTGGGCTACTGGACGGCGGCGCCGGCTCGCGGGCGCGGGGTGGCGCCCCGCGCGGTCACCGCGGTCAGCGACTGGGCGTTCGCCCGGTTCGCCGCCGGCGGGCTGACCCGTCTCGAGCTGCTGCACCAGGTGGACAACCTGGCCTCCTGCCGGGTGGCGGAGAAGAGCGGGTACGCCTTCCAGGAGGTGCTGCCCGCCCAGCCGCCGTTCCCCCGCGACGGGCACCGGCACGTGCGCTGGCACCGCTGACCCGGCTCACCAGCCGGCGACGACGAGCGCCCGCGGTGGTGCGGGGCGGCACCGGCACGGCGCCCCGCCGCCCGGACAGGGCGGTGGGCACCGGCAGCAACCGGACCGCACCGCCGAAACCGGTCATCGCGGACGGCAGGGCCGGCTGGAACGCCGCCGCCGCGAGCAGCGCGCCGGGCGCGCTCAGCGACCGGCCAGGTCGCTGCCGGAGCCGGTCGCGGTGGCGTCGTCGGACGCGGCGCCGGCCGGTGCCGGGCCGAGCAGGCGCAGCAGCAGCCGCGGCTCGCCCGGCCACGCGTCGAGCAGCACCTGCCGGGGCACCTGCCGGCCGGCGTACCGCAGGGCGAGGGCCACCACGACGATGTCGTCCAGCGGGCCGATCACCGGCAGGAACTCGGGGATCAGGTCGATCGGGCTGGCCACCCAGAGCCCGGCGAAGACGATCGCGGCCTTCGCCCGCCGGGGGACCCGCGGGTCCTTGCGGAGCCGGCGCACGGTGGTCAGGCAGTCCGGGACGAACGCGGCCAGGTCGCGCAGGATGCCCGGCGCCAGCCGCCGGGCCAGCAGCGCCCAGCTCGCCAGCAGGCAGGCCACCGCGACGCCGAGCCCGGCCAACCAGTCGCGCATCCCGGTGGTCCTTCCCCTCGACGGTACGAGCCCCTGCGGGCCCACCAGGAATGTACGCGGGCCCGCCAGCCGGGTAGGGAATGGTCCACCGCCGGCCGGCGCTGACCTCGTGGATGACCGGCGGATACGGTGGGAGCGGGAGGTGACGGCGGTGACGACCAGCTGGGAGGCGGCGGTCGAGGCGCAGATCCGCTCAGCTCAGGAGCGCGGCGTGTTCGACAACCTGCCCGGCGCCGGCAAGCCGATTCCCGGGCGGGGCCTGCCCTACGACGAGTCGTGGTGGATCAAGAGCTTCCTGGAGCGGGAACGGATTCCGGGCGACCTGCTGCTGCCCACCCCGTTGCAGCTGCGACGCCGGGTGGAGCGGCTGCCCGGCGAGGTGCGGGACCTGCCGACCGAGGAGTCGGTGCGGGCGGTGGTCGCGGCGCTGAACCGGGAGATCGTGGACTTCCTGCGCGCGCCCAGCGGGCCCCGGGTGGCGGTCCGTCCCGTCAACGTCGACGAGACCGTGCGCATCTGGCGGCAGGAACGCCAGCGGGCCGCCGCCGAACGGGTCACGGCCGGCACGGCGGCGGAAACCGCCCCGGCCACGGCACGGGTGCGCCGCCTGCGCTGGCGACTGCCGTGGCGCCGCCGCTGACCCTGCCTCAGCCGAGCGCGGCCCGCCACGTCCACGCGGTACGCCGTGGCCGGTCGCCGAGCGGCGCCCGGCCGGTCATCCAGAGCAGCACCGCGACGGGATCGCCGTCCGGCGCGTCCGGGAACAGCCGGCCGAGCACTCCGGCGCACAGCTGTGCTGGCGGCGACCAGTCCAGCCCGAGGCCGCCGGTGATGTCCCGGGTGTGCAGCAGGATCTCGGCGACGCCCATCGCCGCGAAGCCGCCCGGGTCGCACGGCCCCCAGTGCCAGGCGCGGCTGTCGGGGGCGGCGGTGTCGATGGCGGCGGCGAGCAGCCCGGCGCTCGCGGTGACCACGGTCAGCACGTCGGCCGGTGTCGCGTCGGCGCGTACCCGCAGGTCGAGGGGGAGGTAGCCGCCGGCCGGCAGGCCGGTCAGCTGCGCGGCGTAGGCGAGCAGGTCGTGGGCGACGTGCGCGGCAGCCGTCCAGCAGGTCCACTCCAGGTCTGCCGCCGGCACGGTCCAGTCGCGGTCCACGGCGGGCCGCAGCACCCGGGTCATCTCGGCGGCGGCGCGCCGGACGTCCGCCGCGGTCATCCCCGTCATGCCGTTCACCGCTGGTCGAGGGCGGCAGCGACCTGGTCCAGGTTGCGCCGCCAGTACGCCCGCTGTTGTTCGCGCTCTTCGGCGCTGGCCAGGCGCTCCTGGTGGAAGCGGAGCATCGTCCGGGCTCCGTCGGCGGCGGGGGAGAGGGCGACCTGGATCGTGGTGGTGCCGTTGGTGACCCGGATCCGGTCCGCCGGGCGGTAGCCGCGCACCTCGCCCGTCACGCTGGCGGCCGTCCGATAGGGGGCGCCGCGTTGCGGGGTGAGGACCGCGCCGGGGCCGAGCCAGAGGGCGAGCCCTTCGGGGCCGCTGATGAAGTCCCAGACGACGGGCGCGGGGTGGGCCAGCATGCGGGACACCCCGATCTGCCAGCCGGCGTCCCTGGTGAGTCCGGTGGGCATGACGGTCATCCTTCCTGCAAAGGTGCGGGCGCTGCGCGCCCGCACCTTTGTGGCGGTTGCCGCAGTGCTTCATGGAGCGCTGCAGGGGCCTAGCTCGGCGGGGCGTCCTTGACGAACACGATCCCGTCATAGCTGGCCAGGTGGGCCGGGTCCAGCGGGGCGTAGCCGAACCAGGGGGACACGCGGGAGGCGGACGTCACGCCGCCAAGGACAGCGGCCAGTCGGCGGGCGTCGACGACGTAACGGTCCTCCGGGAGCGCGTACAGGAGCCCTTCGATGGTGTCCGGGGGTGGGGCCTGCACACCGTGGTGGCGGATCGTGCCGAGGGCGGTGGCCAGGAAGGCGTACCCCTCGCCCAGGTGCGCGCTGACGATCGCCCCGGCGCTCCACCACTCCACCGGTCCCTCCCACATCTGCATCGTGCTCTTGTCCCGCTGGAGATGCCCGTTGTGGGCGTGCACCAGCGCCGGGCCCCGTTCCGCGACGGCGAGCAGGTTGGCGGCCATCATCGAATCTCGCACGCCCAGCAGCCGCGCCATGCGGCTCGGGGACGTGTCGGCCATCCAGAAGTGGTAGCGCAGCAGCCCGGTGGCGGTGCGCCCGTACATGCGTGCGCGGTCCCAGTCGTCGCGCGAGGACGCCGCGATCAGGTGGGGCGTCTGCGCGTCGAGCAGGGCCGCCAGGTCGTCGGCGAGCAGCCGCAGCTGTTTGGCCTCGGGCGTCTGCCCGAGGGACTGGGTCGGGTCCATCATCGCGGCGGGGTTGGTCCACCGGTCGTCGGCGCCGAGCAGGCGGTCGAGCGTTTCCGCGGTGCAGGGGAGCAGGCCGGGGTCCACCCGGGCGGTGAGGTAGGCGTGGAGTGCGGTGAGGGCCTGCCGAGGGCTCGCGGCGCCGGTGATCTCCAGCGGGCCGTCGAAACCGGCGAAGCGCAGCCGCTCGGACGCGGGCCGGCCGTCGTTGTACGCGCGCATCCAGCGCACCAGTTCGCGGTTGGCCGCGGACGCGCCGAACCCGTGGCTGAAGCCGCGCTCCATGGCCTCGTCGAGGGTGCCCGTACCCGCCGTGACGTAGTCGTCCACGAGCAGGCCCATCATGCAGTCGCTCTCGATCGTGATCGTCCGGTAGCCCTCCTGCTCGACGAGTTGCCGGAAGAGCTCGTTGCGTACGTCGAGCAGAACGTCCTCGCCGTGGGTGGGCTCACCCAGGGCGAGCAGGCGCGGCCGGGCCGGGAGCAACCCCATGACGACGGCAGCGTCAACGGCGTGGGCGGTGTCTTTGATGCCAACGGTCATGTCATCAACGGTATCGTTGAACCGACGGTTGAAACTTCTGCGCGATAATGGCAGGACAGTGAGACGAAACCTTCAAGACGGTGGGCGGCTCAGGCCGATTGACCTGGCGCGCGGGCACGGTCTGTCCACGCAGGCGATCAGGAACTACGAGGCGGCGGGCATCCTTCCGGGCGCGGAACGCAGCCCCCACGGCTACCGCACCTACACGCCGCTGCACGCGAAGGCCCTGCACGCGTTTCTCGCCCTCGTGCCCGGACACGGCCATCAGACGGCCACGTCGATCATGCAGGCGATCAACCGGGACGCGACCGAGAACGCGCTTCGGCTCATCGACGAGAGCCACGCCCAGCTTCTCGACGACCGCCGCACCCTCCAGGCCGTCGAAGCCGCGCTTGGCGACCTCGAGCCCGTGCCGCAGGAACGCGGCGACACGTTCGTCGGCCCTCTGGCGAGAAGGCTCGGCATCCGCCCGGCCACCCTGCGGAAATGGGAACGCGCCGGTGTGGTCCAGCCGCGCCGCGACCCGCGGACGGGCTACCGGGTCTACAGCGCGGCCGACGTCCGCGACGCCCGGCTGGCCCACCAGCTCAGACGGGGTGGCTACCTGCTCGAGCAGATCGCCCCGCTGATCGCCCAGGTCCGCTCCGCCGGAGGCGTCGCACCGCTTGAGTCGGCACTGCGTGACTGGCGCACCCGCCTCTCGGCCCGCGGCCGCGCCATGCTCAACGGCGCCGCCGCGTTGGACACCTACCTCGGCTGCCGGCCGGCTCCGCCCGCAGGCGAGCCGAGTGCCGCACCAGCGCCGCCGGGCGCCCGGCGGCCGGTCGAGGCCCCGGCCGGGTGACCCGTCGCGTCTCCGGTCCAACGCCCCCTGCTGCTACAGTGGGAGCGGCGTTGATCGTTTGTTGAGGAGCCCAGACATGGTGGTGGACGACGACATCTCCGGGTGATACCCGGACCCGACAGGCCACCGGACCGGCGCGTGGAAGCGCCGCCGCCGTGGCCTCGCTGTCGTCCCCTCTTTTCCCTGTCTGTTGCCGGGGCGGAAGTGTCTTCCCTGCCCCCTCCCCATGAGGTCACCTCCATGTCCGATGCCTGCATCGTCTGCTCGAACCTGTCCTTCACCTGGCCCGACGACACTCCCGTCTTCCAGGACCTGTCCTTCACCGTCGGCTCCGGCCGCACCGGCCTCGTCGCGCCCAACGGCACCGGCAAGAGCACCCTGCTCAAGCTCATCGCCGGTGAACTGCGACCCGACACCGGGTCGGTCTCCGTGGCCGGCACCCTCGGCTACCTCCCGCAGAGCCTGCCCCTGGCCGGCGACCTCACGGTCGCCGAGGTGCTGGGCGTCGCCGCGATCATCCAGGCCATCGACGCCGTGGAGTCCGGGGACGTCGACGAGAAGCACTTCACCACCATCGGCGACGACTGGGACATCGAGGAACGCACCCGCGCCCAGCTCGACCGCCTCGGCCTGGCCGACCTCACCCTGGAGCGCAGCCTGAGCACCCTCAGCGGCGGCCAGGTCATCTCCCTCGGTCTCGCCGCCCAGTTGCTGAAGCGGCCCGACGTGCTGCTGCTCGACGAGCCCACCAACAACCTCGACCTCGAAGCCCGGCACCAGCTCTACGACGTGCTGGAGGACTTCACCGGCTGCCTGCTCCTGGTCAGCCACGACCGCGCCCTGCTCGACCGGATGGAACGCATCGCCGAACTCGACCGCGGCGAACTGCGCTTCTACGGCGGCAACTTCACCGAGTACGAGGCGGCCGTGCGGGCCGAACAGGAAGTCGCCGAGAAGAACGTCCGTAACGCCGAGCAGGAGCTGAAGCGGGAGAAGCGGGAGATGCAGCAGGCCCGCGAGCGCGCCGAACGCCGGCAGAGCAACGCCGCCCGCAACCTGAAGAGCGCCGGTCTGCCTCGTATCTTCGCCGGCACCATGCAGCGGGGCGCGCAGGAGTCCGCGGGCCGGGCTGGCCAGATGCACGCCAGCCGGGTCAGCGAGGCGAAAGCCCGGCTGGACGAGGCCGGGCGCGCGCTGCGCGACGAGCAGCGCATCACGCTGGACCTGCCGGACACCAACGTGCCCGCCGGACGCAACCTGTTCCTCGGCGCGCAGCTCCGCGTCCGCCTCGGCGACAAGGACGTGTTCGCCGGCCAGGGCGTCGACCTGACCGTCCGGGGCCCGGAGCGCATCGCGCTGACCGGTCCCAACGGTGCCGGCAAGAGCACCCTGCTGCGCCTGATCAACGGCGACCTGACACCACAGAGCGGCGAGATCAAGCGGGCCGACGGCCGCATCGCCTACCTCTCGCAGCGCCTCGACCTGCTGGACCCGGACCGTACGGTCGCCGAGAACTTCGCCGACCACGCCCCGCAGCGGCCGGAGGCCGAGCGGATGAACCTGCTCGCCCGCTTCCTCTTCCGGGGGCCGCGCGCCCATCTGCCCGTCGGGGTGCTCTCCGGAGGCGAGCGGCTGCGCGCCACCCTGGCCTGCGTGCTGTGCGCGGAACCAGCTCCGCATCTGCTGCTCCTGGACGAGCCGACGAACAACCTCGACCTGGTCAGCGCGGGCCAGTTGGAGAGCGCCCTGAACTCCTACCAGGGGGCCTTCGTGGTGGTCAGCCACGATGAGCGGTTCCTGCGCGACATCGGCGTGAACCGGTGGCTGCGGCTGGCCGACGGCGAGCTGAAGGAGACGGGGGCCCCTGAGGTGTGAGCCGCCGGCGTGTCGACCTGGCCCGTGTCCGAGGCATGCCGCCCCGCGGGCCGAGCACCGATCACGTTGGACGGACCCCATGCCTCAGCCCGCTCTGCTCGCTCACGACCTCGTCCACACCCTCGGCGACCGGCGGGTGCTCGACGGTGTCTCCCTGACCGCCTCGCCCGGGCACCGCATCGGGCTCATCGGCGAGAACGGCGTCGGCAAGTCGACCCTGCTGCGCCTGCTGGCCGGGACGGACGACCCCGACGCCGGCACCGTCACACGCCCGCCCGACCTGGGCTTTCTTCAGCAGGAGATGCCGTACGACGCCGACGCGACGATCGCTGACGTACTCGACGACGCCCTGCGCGAGGCCAGGGAGGACCTCGCCGAGCTGGAACGGCTCACCGAGCAGCTCGCGCGGACCGCGCAGGACGCGCCCGAGTACGCCGGCCTGCTCGACGCGTACGGCATCCGGCTCGAACAGGCCCAGGAACGGGAGGCCTGGGACGCCGACCGGCGTGCCGCGCTCGTGCTCGACGGCCTCGGCCTCGGCGCCTTCGGACACGACCGCACGCTCGGGTCGCTGTCCGGCGGGCAGCGCGGCCGGCTCGCGCTGGCCGCGCTGCTGGTCCGGCGGCCCTCCGCGCTGCTGCTGGACGAACCGACCAACCATCTCGACGACGGTGCCGCCGCCTTCGTCGAGGAGCAGCTGCGCACCCTGCCCGGGGCCGTCGTGGTGGCCAGCCACGACCGGGCCTTTCTGGACGCCGTGTGCACGGACCTGATCGACCTCGACCCCGCGCTGGACGGCCCGGTCCGCTACGGCGGCAACTACAGCACCTACCTGGCCGAGAAACGCGCCGAGCGGGACCGCTGGGAGCGACGCTGGGCCGAGGAACAGGAGGAACTGGCGGCGCTGCGGGTCAACGCCGGGGTCACCGCGCACCGTGTCGCGCCGGACCGGGGGCCGCGCGACAACGAGAAGATGGGCTACGGCCACCGCGCCGGCCGGGTGCAGAGCCAGATCTCCCGACGGGTACGCAACGCCACCCGCCGCCTGGAGGAGCTGGAGCGCTCGCAGGTCGGCGAGCCGCCGAAGCCCCTGCGGTTCGCGAGCACGGCCCTCGCCGCACCGGCGGGGGAGGGCGACGGTCCGCTGGTGTCCCTGGACGGCGTACGGGTGCCGGGCCGGCTCGCACCGGTGAGCGCGGCGGTGTCGGCGACCGACCGTCTGCTGGTCAGCGGTGGGAACGGGGCTGGGAAGTCGACCCTGCTGGCCGTGCTCGCCGGGCGGCTCGCACCCGAGGGTGAGGTGCGGCGGCGGCGCGGACTGACCGTTGGACTGCTCACCCAGAACACCGTTTTCGACCGGCTGGACCGGTCCGCCCGGGGCACCTATGAGCTGGCGCTGGGCGCCGAGCGGGCCGAGGCGGTGCCGCTGGGCTCGCTGGGTCTGATGCACGAGGCGGATCTGGACAAGCCGGTCGGCCGGCTCTCGGTGGGACAGCGCCGGCGGCTCGCGCTGGCGCTGCTGGTGGCGCGACCGCCGCAGTTGCTGCTGCTCGACGAACCCACCAACCACCTGTCGCCGCGCCTGTGCGACGAGCTGGAGGCGGCGCTGGGCCCCGGCCCCGGCGCGATCGTGCTGGCCAGCCACGACCGCTGGCTGCGGAAACGCTGGCAGGGACGGGAGATCCGGCTCGGCTCCGACCGCGAGCGCTCGGACAGCGCGGGGCACACGCTGTTCGCCAGCGCAACGCCGCCACACGCGCAGGGGGCTGGCCGAGATGACGGCCGGAGCTGACCGAGTTCCATCCGCCCGCCTGCGTACTCGTGAGGGCTGGCCGTCGCTCGCGCAGGTCCCGTCCGTTCCGGGCCTGCGCACCGCGGCTCCTTGCGGGTCTCTTCCTACCGAGGCCTCCTGCCCGTCAGTCGATCGGTGTCACGGCCGTGCGTCGAGGAATCGCGTGATCGCAGCCGCGACGGCTTGGTGGTCTTCGAGCATCGGCAGGTGCCCCGTATTCAGGTCGTTCTGCCAGGCTGCGCCGAGTCGCTGGGCGCATCGTTGTTGCAGCGCCATCGGCAGCTCGTGGTCGTCGGTGGTGCGCAGGTAACCGCGCCACCCGTTCCACGACCGGTGAGCGGTCCGGTCTCGGTAGAGGGCGGGTGACTCGGGGGTGAAATCGGCGATGATGCGGTCGGTGACCTTTTCGTCCAGACCATGGGCGAGGCCCCGTCTGATCGCCGAGTCCGGCGGCCGGGTCCCGGCGACTCGCATCGCGGCGCTGAGCACCCACCGGTTCGGCACCGGCATCGCCGAGATGAAGGATCCTCCCGGCTGCGGGATCACGGCACTGATCGCCAGGAACGCGCTGACGCGTTCGGGCACGAGCCGGGCGACTTCGGCGCCGATCACACCACCGGCCGAGTGCGCGACGATCGCGTACCGACCCGGCGGTGCGGAGTCGATGACCGCCTGGGCGTAGTCGCGCAACCGGGCTCGGCTGCCCTGCGGTCGGGCAGCGACGCAGGTCTGCTGCCCTTCGCCGAGGTCGCGGCGGACGTCATCCCAGATCCAGGCGGGAAGCCCGGCGCCGCTGAGGAACATGATCGGATCGCGTGAACTGCTCATGGACGCCATCGTCACTCGCAGCGATGTCACCGGTATGTCACTATTTATTGGATGAACCGCACCGACCGTCTCTACGCCTTGCGTGAGGAACTGCGGCGCGCGGGGCCCGCCGGCCGCTCGGCGGAACGACTCGCCGCGATCTTCGACGTCAGCGTCCGCACGATCAAACGAGACATTTCGACTCTGCAGCACGGCGGCTTCCCGGTCTGGGCTCGACCCGGACCCGGTGGTGGCTACGTCGTTGACGCCGCCGCGACCCTCCCGCCGGTTAACTTCACCGACGCCGAGGTTTCCGGCCTCGCCGCCGCCGTGGCCGCCCACCGCGGGCAGCCCTTCGACAGCCACGCCCGCGCCGCCCTCGTCAAGGTGCTCGGCGTGATGGACACCCGCGCGCGAGAAAACGCCACCGCGTTGAACGGTCGTGTCTGGATCGACCACACCGACACACCCGGCGATGCCCGGATTCGGCACGCGATCGAGCAGGCACTCCACGCACAGCGCGTCCTCGTCGTGGACTACCGCGACCGGCATGGCACGCCGACCACCCGGCAAGTCGATCCCGTGCTCCTGGCCCGCACCCAAGGACACTGGTACCTCGTCGGGCACTGCCACACTCGTCAAGCGATCCGCTGGCTCCGCCTCGACCGTGTCAGCGCCGCACACCTGACAACCCAGCCCGCCGCTCGTATCCCCGTCGAAGCCGTTGGCACACCGCCCACCACCGCGGAGGCCATCGCCGAACTGTGACGCCACCCGCTGGCAGTACCTCAGCTCACCTGGCGGACGACAGCAGCAGCGGGCGGGGCGCCGGCGGATCGCTGACGACCGGCGTCCTGGAAAGTTCTTCAAAAAAAATCCGGGTGGCGGTGTCGGATCGGGGCGGTGGTGTTCGTAGCAGGGGTGAGGCCGCCCGCAAGGGGGCGGTGCCAAGGTAAAGGAACCGCGATCATGAAGCTGACGACGATGACCCAGGTCACCCTCGATGGAGTGATGCAGGGAAACGGCGCCGTGTCGGATGACCGCAGGAACGGATTCGAGCGCGGCGGATGGGCCCGGGGGGCGGGTGACGACGAGACCAGGACGTTCATCACGCAGACCTACCAGCGCGCCGAGGCGTTCCTGTTCGGCCGGCGCACCTACGAGTTGTTCGCCGGCTCCTGGGGATCAATCGACCAGATGCGCGCACATCCCATCGGCGTGGCCCTGACCGAGGCCCCCAAGTACGTTGCCTCGACCACGCTCACCGCGCCGCTTTGGCAGGACACGACCGTTCTCGGCGGTGACCTCGCGGCGGCCATCAGTGAGCTGAAGGCCAAGCCCGGGGGTGAGCTGCAGGTGCACGGCAGTGGCGCGCTGACCCGGTGGCTGCTGGAGAACGATCTGGTCGACGAGATGACTCTGATCGTGATCCCGGTGATCCTCGGCCAGGGCGCGAGACTGTTCCCGGAGACCGGTCCGGAGCTTGCGCTCGACCTGATCGAGTCGCGGGTCGACTCGAAGGGCGTGACGATCCAGGTCTACCGGCCGGCCGGGCGCCCGCGGTATGCAACGGCCTGAAATCCCTGACCACCGAACCACGTTTTCCCGACACCACAGGAGATGATCTTCAGATGCAATACCTGGTTTCCGTGATCGATGACAAGAGCAATCCTGGCAGCACGGACAGGCAGCCTGCCATCAGCGCGTTCAACGAACGACTGATCGCCGAGGGCTACTGGGTTTTCGCGGGCGGACTGGCGGACACCGACGCGGCCACAGTCATCGACAACCGGGGCGAGCAGGCGGTGTTCAGCGACGGGCCTTTCGTGGAGTCGAAGGAGTACCTCGCCGGCGTCTGGGTGTGGGAGGCCCCCGATCTGGATGTGGCGCTCAAGCTCGCCGCCGAGGCGTCGAAGGTCTGCGATCGGAAGATCGAGGTGCGGCCGTTCCTGTGAACAGGGCCGACGTCCGCGAAGCGGTCACCCGGGCCCACCACGACGAGTGGGCCCGGGTGGTCGCCGCCCTGACCAGGCGCTTCGGTGACCTCGACATCGCCGAGGAGGCAGCGGCCGAGGCGTTCACGACCGCCGTGGAGCGGTGGCCGGCCGACGGCGTACCCCCCAACCCCGGCGCCTGGCTGACCACCACCGCCAACCGCAAGGCCATCGACCGGATCCGGCGCGAGAACATGCGCGACAACAAGCACAAGGAGGCTCAGCTGGTGTACGACAACACCCCACCCGAGCCTCTCGGCGCCATCGACGACGACCGGCTCCGGCTGATCTTCACCTGCTGTCACCCGGCCCTCGCCATGGAAGCCCGCCTGGCGCTGACACTGCGCATGGTCGGCGGCCTGACCGTGCCCGAGATCGCCCGCGCCTTCCTGGTAGCCGAGAGCGCCATGGGGCAGCGGATCACCCGCGCGAAGGCCAAGATCAAAGCGGCGCGCATCCCCTATCGGATGCCGTCCGCCGAGGATCTCCCAGCCCGCGTCACCGGCGTGCTCGCCGTCCTCTTTCTCGTCTTCAACGAGGGCTACCTGGCGACCGGCCCCGACACCGACCCCCTACGGCACGACCTGACCGCCGAGGCGATCCGACTCACCCGCCTGATCCGTGCCCTCCTGCCGCACGACGGCGAGGTGGCCGGGCTGCTGGCGCTGATGCTCCTCATCGAGGCCCGCCGCGCCGCCCGGGTCTCGGCCAACGGCGAACTGGTCGCCCTCGACGAGCAGGACCGCGGCGCCTGGGACAACGCGCTGATCGCCGAGGGCCACCGGCTGGTGCGCGAGCGCCTGGCCGCCGGCGTGGCTCCGGGTCGCTACCAGATCCTCGCCGCGATCAACGCCGTGCACGCCTCCGCCCGCGACATCCGCGACACCGACTGGTCACAGGTCCTCGCCCTCTACGACCAGCTCGTCCGCCTCGACCCCTCCCCGATCATCGCCCTCAACCGGGCCATCGCGGTCGCCGAGCTCGACGGCCCGCAGGTGGCACTGGCGACCATCGACCGCCTTGAGGACAAGCTGGCCGGCTACCACGCCTACCACGCCACCCGCGCCGACCTGCTGCGCCGGCTCGGCCGCAGTCAGCAGTCGCGCGCGGCCTACGACAAAGCTATCGAGCTGGCAGGCAACACCGCCGAGACCGCCTACCTGACCCGTCGCCGCGACCAACTGCGGTAGCGCCCAATCCGTGCGTGCAGCGGCGGCCGACCCGGGGCGCGACGCGGCGTCGTCAAGGCGGAGAGCCAGAGCCGTCACTCATATCCCATGGCCGGGATGATCTTGCCGAATGCTTCTTCGATCAACTCGCGGGTTTCGTCGTCGAAATGGTCGTTGCGGCGCGTCAGCTTGTGCGACTGAAACGTTGAAGGGGTGGCGAAGTCGTCGACGTCGAGCCGTTCGAACAGGGCCTTACGCTGCCCGGGCCAGTCGGATGCGAGATCTTCGGCTTTCACCTCGATGTATCGCCTGCCCGTCAGGTCGACCGTGTTCTTCCAGGTGAGCCATCGGTGGTAGATCGGCTTGAGGTAGGCGAGCGCGCCGTCGACGGTGGGCGGTGCCCATGGCTGGGCCAGGTGGGATGCGAGCACCGAGACCGGGTGACGCTTGATGTGCACGATGGTCGCTTCGGGGACCAGTTCCCAGAGGAAGTCCATGCACAGCAGGTTGAACGGTGTCTTCTCGCACCAGGTCGGCTTGCCCGCGTCGGCGGCTGCTCCGCCGAACATGGTGTCGATCAGGCCCCGCAGGATTCCGAGCAGCTCGCCCCGGTCGCTGAAATACCTGGGAAGTACCCGCCGGCGGCTCAGCGGCTCGAACGGTCCGGCAGGCCGGTCGGCGTTCCCGAAGCCTTCCGCGGGTGCAGGTTCGTCGAATGTGTACGCGATCAACTGCGGCCAGAGCTGTTGCACCGCGTCCCGGTAGCGCCGCTCGCCGACCAGCTCGGGAACGGTTTTGCCGCGATCGTCGCGCCGGCCGGGCACTCGTACGGTGAGGAAGTCACTCAGCCGGTGCAGGGCGTCCTCACCGACGGTGGGGTCGTATCGATCGGTGAGCGCGTCGGCCAGGTCCCGCAGGCCACCCGGGTCGATGAGAAACCGGGTCTCCATCGGAATCCGATGGATCAGCGGATGTTCGCCGATGATGTCGGCGATCCGTGACGTTCCCGAACGACCCGTACCCGCAACGAAGACCGGTGAGGGGATAGGCATGGCGAGCAGTCAAACTCCCAGCCCGCGCCTGTGCAAGCCATTTATCCCCTTCACCCGCTGCTACGGGCCGGACCCGGACCCGCCGCGCCGAGTGCGTGCCGGACGGCCGCCTCCAACAAGCGAGCAACGAATATCGAAGCTTCCCAACGCGGTGGACGTGGTTGAGCCGATGCTGCACGCGCCGGGTCGGCGTTCGGGCCGGTGGGATCACCGGCACTGATCAACGGGATTTCGTGGAAGCTGCGGACCGGGGCGACCGGACTTGCCCGACCGCTATGGACCGTGGAAATCTGCCATGAACGATTGCGGCGGTGGACGGTGGACGGGACGGGGGATCGGATCCTGGCCCACGCGCATGAGCCGGGTCCTTGTTTGTCGCACCCACGCGGCTTTGGCAGGAATGCACCCTCGCTTTTCGTGGGAATGGAGTAACGGTGACAATCACCGACTACGACAACTTTGCGAACGTCTACTCGGCGGAGAACAGTCCGGCCTCTTCAACGCCTACTAGGAGCGACCCGCGATGCTTCGCCTCGCCGGCAACGTCTCGGGCCGCCGGATCCTCGACGCGGGGTGCGGTTCCGGCCCGTTGTCAGCTGCGCTGCCCGCCAAGGGAGCCGTGGTCACCGGCTTCGACGTGAGTGCGGCCATGGTCGACCTGGCCCGTCAGAGGCTGGGTGAAGACGGCGATTTGCACGTGGCGGACCTGAGGGCGCCACTGCCGTTCGCAGACGCCGAGTTCGATGACGTCGTCGCATCCCTGGTCCTGCACTACCTGGAGGACTGGTCCGGCCCCCTCGCCGAGCTGCGTCGCGTGCTGAAGCCAGGCGGTCGCCTGATACTTTCGGTCAACCACCCCGCCGCCTATGCGATCGAGTATCGCAACTACTTTGCGCTTACGAAGTACTCCGAGGACTACATCCTGGACGGCCAGACTGTGTGCCTGACCTTCTGGCACCGGCCGCTGCACGCCATGGCAGATGCTTTTGCTGCTGCTGGGTTCCGCATCGCGACGATCAGCGAGCCGCCCCCTTCACCGGACACTCCTGCCGAGCTGCTTCCACCCGACATGGACTCCGGGTCCTTCATGTGTTTCCTCTTCTTCGTCCTCGAGTCCGCCTAGAACTCCGGGCGTTCCCACGGCCGTCCGGACCTACGGAGGCGAACTGGCCTGGCTCACATGATCGACAGGACAGGCCCTCGGCCTGTCCTGTCGATCTAGGGACGGTTCAGTGTCTGCGCGGTCGGACGTGGTGAGTTGACAGACAAGGCTTGGGCGGTGATCGAGGCGTTGCTGCCCGCGCTCGGACGGGCGTAACGGCAGGTGGCGCGATCACCGCCAGGTCATCAACGGAATCCTGTGGCAGCCGCGGACCGGCGCGCCATGGCATGACCTGCCCGAACGCTACGGGCCGTGGAAGACCTGCCACGAACGACTGACCCGGTGGACCGCGGACGGCACCTGAGACAAATCCTCGCCGCGGCGCAGGTACGCGACGACGGCACTGCGGTGCAGTGGACGGTCAGCGTCGACTCGACGATCGTGCGGGCGCACCAGCACTCGGCCGGGGCCCGTAAAAGGGGGGCTCCAGACGCGCTGCGGCGACAGACGGTGAGGCGCTGGGTCGCTCCCGCGGCGGACTGACCACGAAGATCCATCTCGCTGTCGACGGGCGGGGCCAGCCTTTGTCGATCCTGCTCACGCCCGGTCAGGTCGGAGACAATCAGCAGCTGCTCAACGTCTTGGACGCGGGAAACACAAGAACTGTCATTATGATGTACCGGCAATTTGTCCGGATCTGCCCGTTTATGTTAACGGATTATCGATAACAGCAATCCAATAATTCGGCCGGGGTGTCGGGGAGCGCCGGCGGGCGGGAGTGGCACGACGGCCAAGCGGCGGGCCGCGGGGTGTTCGCCGATCCGCCGCCGTTGATGGGCGGCGCCGAGCGGTTGGATGATCGCTGGCCGCCCTGCCGCAGCGCCTATCGAGATCCGGTCCGCATCGGGGGGCAGCCAGGAGCAGACCCTGACCGCGACCGGGACCAGCCGGGCCGCCACGCCGGATTCGCCCGGCAACCGCACTGGCCCGTTCGGAGTCGTGATCACGTGGCGGGGAAAGGACTGGACGGGATGATGTTCAGCCTTGTAGCTTGCAGTTGCCTGTGACACCGCCCGAGGAGGTGAGACCCATGAACGTTGTATCGATGTGGGTGCTCCCCCTTCCCGTCACGGTCGGGCGATTGACGTAGGTGTCGCCGGGAGCGCCTCGCCAACAAGGCACTCCCGAAAGGCAACACCCATGCACTCTCTGCAGCTCCCCGCCGAGCCGTCGTCGAACGATACGATCGAGCGCGACTTCACCGCGGGCGACGTCCCCGGACTCCCATCGCCGGCCTCCGGCGCCGATCGCGCGCCCCTCATGTTCGACGTGATCATTGCCGGGTGCGGGCCGACTGGCGCGATGCTGGCCGCCGAACTGCGGCTGCACGATGTGCGGGTACTCGTCCTGGAGAAGGAAACCGAGCCCAAGTCGTTCGTCCGCATAGTCGGTCTGCATATTCGCAGTCTCGAGCTGATGGCAATGCGCGGACTGCTGGAGCGCATCCTCGAACACGGAAGACAGCGTCCGGCCGGCGGCTTCTTCGCCGCCATCAACAAACCCGCCCCCAAGGGCCTGGACTCCGCGCACGCCTATCTGCTGGGCATCCCGCAGCCGGTCATCGAACGCCTGCTCGAAGAACATGCGATCGAACTGGGTGCGCAGGTCCGGCGCGGTTGTGCCGTGGCCGGTTTCGAGCAGGACGACGAGGGTGTGACCGTCGAGCTGGCCGACGGGGAACAGCTGCGTTCGCGCTACCTCGTCGGCTGTGACGGCGGGCGCAGTACGGTGCGCAAACTGCTCGGTGTCGGCTTCCCCGGCGAGCCCTCGCGGACCGAGACGCTGATGGGCGAGATGGAAGTGGGTGTGCCGCAGGAGGAGATCACCGCCAAGGTGACCGAAATCCACGAGACCCGTAGGCCGTTCTGGCTCAGGCCCTTCGGCGAAGGCGTCTACAGCGTCGTCGTCCCCGCCACGGGGGTCAGCGATCGCGCGGAACCACCCACCCTCGAGGATTTCAAACAAGCGCTGCGCACCGTCGCCGGAACCGATTTTGGCGTGCACTCCCCGCGCTGGTTGTCCCGCTTCGGGGATGCCACCCGGCTAGCCGAACGTTATCGGGTCGGGCGGGTGCTGCTGGCCGGCGATGCGGCACACATCCATCCACCCACCGGTGGACAGGGCCTCAACCTGGGCGTTCAGGACGCATTCAACCTCGGCTGGAAACTGGCCGCGCAGATCCGCGGCTGGGCGCCGGAAACACTGCTGGACACCTACCAGGCCGAACGTCATCCGGTCGCCGAGGACGTGCTGGACAACACCCGCGCCCAGATGGAACTGCTCTCCACCGAGCCGGGCCCGCAGGCCGTGCGCAGGCTGCTCACCGAACTGATGGACTTCGACGAGGTGAACCGCTATCTGATCGAGAAGATCACCGCGATCGGCATCCGCTACGACTTCGGCGCGGGCCCCGACCTGCTCGGCCGCCGCCTGCGCGACATCGACGTGAAACAGGGCCACCTCTACGGTCTGCTGCATCGCGGCCGCGGCCTGCTGCTGGACCGCACCGAACGCCTGACCGTCGACGGCTGGTCGGACCGGGTCGATTACCTCGCCGATCCCACTGCGGTACTGGATGTTCCGTGCGTCCTGCTACGCCCCGACGGCCACGTCGCCTGGATCGGCCACGATCAGCAGGACTTGGACGACCACCTTTCCCGCTGGTTCGGCAAGCCCGCCAACTAATTTCGCCTGAGCAACCGAAAATGCCTGCGAACACGCCTGTCTCGGATCGAGACCATGACAGGGACTGGTTCGTGTGGTCATGTGGGCGGATGCGGCGCTCACGGACGCAGCAGTTGCCGTACCCGTGCGGCCTCTCGGGTGAGGTGGTCGCGCTCCGGCACGCTGGCAGCGGCGCGGGACGCCTCGGCATACAGTTCGGCGGCGCGATCGAGGTCACCGGCGCGTTCGTGCAGGTATGCCGTCACCGCCGCGTATCGGGGCAGGTCGGGGCTCACGTCAACCAGCGCCGCGAGGCCGGCGTGCGGTCCGTCGGCCTCGCCGACCGCCACTGCGCGGTTGAGCCGCACCACCGGGCTGCCGGTGAGGAGCAGCAGTTCGTCGTACCACTCCACGATCTGCACCCAGTCCGTCTCGGACGTCGTTCGGGCGTCCGCGTGCAGGGCGGCGATCGCGGCCTGTGCCTGGTATTCGCCCAGCCGGTCGCGGGCCAGCGCGGCCTGCAGAATCGTCACCCCCTCGGCGATCAGGACGGTGTCCCAGCGCGACCGGTCCTGGTCAGCAAGCGGCACCAGGCGACCTCCCGGGCCCGTGCGAGACGCGCGGCGCGCATGGTGCAGCAGCATGAGCGCGAGCAGCCCCGCGACCTCGGGCTCGTCGGTCAAGGCGATGAGCTGGCGGGTGAGGCGGATCGCCTCGGCCGCCAGGTCGACGTTTCCGCCGTACCCCTCGTTGAAGACGAGGTAGAGCACGCGCAGCACCGTCCCGAGATCGCCGGGCTGGTCGAGCGGCAGCCCGGCGATCCGCCGCTTGGCCCGGCTGATCCGCTGCGCCATGGTCGCCTCGGGGACGAGGTATGCCGCTGCGATCTGCCGCGTGGTCAGGCCACCGACCGCGCGCAGCGTCAAGGCGACGGCCGAGGTCCGCGGCAGGGTGGGGTGCGCACACAGGAAGTAGAGCCGCAGTGTGTCGTCGGTGGCGGGCGTCGGACCGGCGGGAGGCTCGACCTCTACGGCGAGCTCCCGCCCCCGCCGCGACGCCTCGGCACGGGCGGCGTCGAGGAACCTGCGCCACGCGACCGCGACGAGCCATGCCTTCGGATCGCGCGGCGGATCGTCCGGCCAGGTTTCCAGGGCCCGGATCAGGGCCTCCTGGACGGCATCCTCGGCCGACGCGAAGTCGGCTCCGCGCCGGACGAGGACACCGATCACCGCGGGCACAAGCTCCCGCAGCAGTGACTCGTTCACTCGGTCACCGTGGGCAGCTCGGTGAGAAACGGTCGCACCTCCAGCCACTCGTGGATCGGCTTGCCGCCGGCCCCGGGGGCGGCGGACAGCTCCCCAGCCAGCTGGACCGCGCGATCCCAAGACTCCACTTCGATGACCATCCAGCCGGCGATGAGGTCCTTGGTCTCGGCGAACGGACCGTCGGTCACCGGTGGGCGCCCCTCGCCGTCATACCGCACCCACGCGCCCTCGGGCGCCAGCGCTTGGCCGTCGACGAACTCACCCGTCTCCTCCAGGCGAGCGGCGAAATCCTGCATGAACTGTACGTGCGCGTCGACCTCCTCCGGCGTCCACCGGTCCATCGGCACGTCGTTGACCGAAGCTGGCGCGCCCCGGTAGTGCTTCAGCAGCAGGTACTTCATGCTGGTTCTCCCTCTTCGTCACGCGGCCCGTCGTGGCCACTCCTGTCCCTGGGACGGAGCCGGTGCCACATTCTCGACACTCGACACGACATCCGCGAGTGAACTCACCAAACCCGAACGCGACCGCACCTGCTCGCGGTGATCGGGCCGGCCATCGGCTGCATCACCGTCGGTCGGGATTCCGCGGGGCTCCGCGTCTCCAGCGGCGACCCGCCGCGACCAGCAGCGCGTACAGCGCCCAGGATGCGATGACCCAGCTCGTCACCGGCACCCAGGCGGCGAGCCAGCCCGCCAGGCCCGCCTCGTGCAGTGGGGCGCTCGGCCGGTTCGCCCCGGCCAGCACCGCGTAGGCGACGGCCGCCAGCCCGCACAGCAGCGGCACCGCCACGCGGCGGAACAGCGCCGCCGAGAGCACCGCCGCCGCGAGCCACAACGACGCCCCGGACAGGACGGCGGCGGTGCTGGTGGCCAGGTCTCCCGGGGTGGGCGGCTCGCCGAACAGGGCCGCGGCGGCGATGCCGGCCACGAACATCGACCAGGCGGCACCGGGCAGGGCGAGGAGCAGCACCAGCCACGGCCAGGCCCAGTGGCTCCGGTCGCGGGGCCGGACGTCGTCCGGCTGGAGGTCGGGGGAGCCGGTCATGCCCCGATCCTGGTCGGGGTCGGGTCACCCCGCCTGAGTCGTCGTACTCAGGTGGTCACCGGGGGCCAGCAGCAGCGCTTCCGCCGTGCCCCGGACCTCCGGCCCGTCGCCGCTGCTCTGGTCCAGGTCGGTGGCCGCGAACCGGCGCCGCTGCGGGCCGAAGGCCACCGACCGGCGGCTGACCAGGAAGTCGCGAGGCTCGGGCGTCGTCCGGGGCGAGCTGGTTTGGCAGGCCGAGCGGGCGGCGCAACCGGTCGCGGCCCTGACGTCACGTCCACACGGGACGCGCGAGGGTGGCCTCGCCGCAGCGAGGCCACCCTCGACGCACCCTCACCGTTCGGTGCGGTCCTCGATCTCGGCGCCGGACTCCTCGGGAAGAGCGCCGATCGCCTGCTCGGCGGCCCGGCCGCCGGTGCTCTCGTCGCCCAGGGTGAGGTCGCTGCGGGGCATGCCCTCCACCCCGGTGGCGACGCCGGTGCCGTCGGGTGGGCCGGCGGTGCGGGAATCCCCGGTACGGCCCCGGGTCACACCGCGTTCGTCCAGGCGCTGGTGCGCGGTTTCGCCCCCCAGGTGATCGGCTCGGGACTTCGCCACGCGCTTGATGTCGTCGCTCATGTCGCCTCCCGTGTGCTGGCTGTCGAACTGGCCGGCGGTGCCGGTCAGCGGCCGATGGCCGGCCGGCCGGGCCTCGGCGTGCCCGGTCGTGGCGCCGCCGTCTGGGCAGCCGGACCACCCGAGGACTCGCGTCGGCCCACGCCCTGGCCGTGGTATATGCCCTCGTCCGTCCCCGGATCGCCGGGATCGGCCAGGCTGGTGTCGATGGGCCCGCCGCTCGGTTCGGACAGGCCGGCCCGGCGCAGCGCGGTGACGAGCTGGTCGTGCGACATCCGCTCGCAACCCGGGATTCCGGCGGCGTACGCGATGGCGCGCAGCGTCGCCAGGTCCTCATCCACGAAAGATTCGGCCATGCCGGTGCCTTCCCGGGGCTCGGGCCGGGAAACCCGGCGGCGGCGGTTTCTCGCCGTGTCCGCCGGTCGGCTCAGCGGGCCGGCGCGGGGCCGGTCGAGTCGCGGACGATCAGGGTGTGGCCGGTGGGCCGGCGGCGCGGTCGGGTCGACCGGGGTTTCAGGGCGAGGGTGAGGGCCATCCGTCCCATTTCGGGCATCGGCAGGCGTACCGTGGTGAGGCTCGGGGCGAGGTCGGCGGCGACCGACACGTCGTCGAAGCCGACCACCGACATCCGTTCGGGCACCGGGATGCCCCGGGCTCGCAGAATGGACAGCACGCCGATCGCCATCGCGTCGTTGAGCGCGATGATCGCGGTGCTGTCCGGGTGGTGGTCCAGGATCCGCTCGGCAGCCACCCGGCCGCCGTCACGGGTGAAGTCCGAGTGCACGACGGGCAGCCCGTCGAGGGAGAGCCCGTGCGCGGACAGCGCGGCGGCGACGCCGGCGAGCCGGTCGGCCACTGTGGTCAGTCCGGGCGTGCCTGCCGCGACGGCGATCCGCCGGTGGCCGAGGCCCAGCAGGTGCGTGCCGATCGCCCGGCCGCCCGCCTCGTTGTCGGGCACGACGGCGTCGACGCCCAGCGCGTGCCGGCCGATGACGGCGACGCGGCCGCCGGCGCGCTGGAAGGCGGCGAGTTCGCTGCGGGCCTCGCCCTCCACGCGCGGGTCGTCGTAGCCGGATCCGGCGATCAGGATGATGCCCACCTGCTGGGCGATGAGGTGCCGCAGCTGGCGCAGCTCGTTCTCCGGGTCGCGGCCGGAGTGGGCGATCTGGACCAGCAGCCCCTCCTCGGCGGCGACCTCGATGACACCGCTGGCGATCTCGGAGAAGTAGGGGTCGTCGATCTGGTGGACGATCAGGCCGACCGTGGAGCTGGCGCCGCCGGCGAGGGTGCGGGCGTACGGGTTGGCGACGTAGCCCAGCTCGCGCGAGACCTGCCGGACCCGGTCGGCCACCTCCTCGCTGACGCCCTCGCGGCCGGCCAGGGCGCGGGAGGCGGTCGCCAGCGAGACGCCGGCGCGTTCCGCCACGTCGACGAGGCGCAGCCGGGCACCGGGTCTGGGCATCCACAAACTCCTGACGTCACATTGATCCGCGCCGCGCTCTTGCCTGTGGCGTAAGGCACAGCATAGAGTACGAAAGCGCTTTCGTAAGCGCTTTCGTACGCGCGGCGCCGCCGCTGTCCGACCGCCGTCCGATGCGCCTCACCTGGGGCCGGCCGGCGACCGGGCGGCTCATCAGTCCTGTCCAGACGTACCCTCCGACGCCAGTGACCAGAGCACGGTCCCGCGCATCACGTAAGCGCTTTCGTCCGCGACCACCGCATCGACGAATGGAGCACCGGTCACATGAGAAGATCCAGACGCGCCGCCGTCGCGGTCACCGCCCTGCTGGGGCTGGCCCTGACCGCCAGCGCGAGCCCCGCCCAGGCCGACCGGCCCGGCCCGCACGACGTCCACCCCGCCCTGTGGTCGCACCTGGTCGCCTTCTACGACTTCGACCACCCGGTGCCCGGCGACGTCGCGCTCGAACGGGACCTGGGCCGCTCGGGCACCGAGATCGAGCTGGTCAACGGCGGCGCGGACATGCGGGTGCCCGACCAGGCGTACAAGGGCAGCGGCAACGCGTTGCAGACCCGGCAGGTCAACCCGGAGATCGCCGGCAACGACGACTGGAAGGCCGGGATCTGGTCGTCCAGCGGCATGCGGACAATGCGCGCGTTCAGCGGCGCCGAGGGTACGACGGTGATGGGCTGGTTCAAGCGGGACATGGACGGCCCGGCGCTGAACTCCACCACCGCCAACCCGACCGACCGGTTCAACGCCATCGGCCTGGCCGGCGTGCTGACCGGCGACTCCGACGGCCACGGCGTGCGGGCCCTGCTCGAGCTCATCGACGTGAGCGGCGAGCTGCGCCTGGTCGCGCTCGGCCGGCGCCTCGACGGCGGCAGCTCGCAGACGTTCGCCGCGAGTGAGGACTGGCGCACCCTGCTGCCGAAGGGGGAGTGGGTGCACCTCGCCGCCACCTTCGACTTCACCACCGGAACCATGGCGCTCTACCGCAACGGCGAGCCGATCGACGGCTTCTACACCGTCGCCGGTGACCCGTGGAAGGTGTCCGGGCCCGGCCCGCACGTCACCAGCGCCACCGACTCGCGCGGCATCAAGATCGGCGGGAGCTTCCCGCAGAACACGCTGGAGCGCAACCCCTGCGACTGCCGCATGGACGGCCTCATGTTCCTCGACAGCGTGATCCCGGCGAGCGACATCGCCAAGCAGTACCGCTACATGGCCCGCTGACCGTTCCTCGGTCCGTCCCACCGAGAAGGAGAACCCGCGTGTTCATTCGCGCTGGCAGCACCGGCAGACTCCGCAGAGCCGCCCTGACCGCCGGGGTCACTGCCGCCACCCTCGTCCTGTCCACCCTGGTCGCGGGGCCCGCCCGGGCCGCCGGGGCCGTCTACGACCCGATCCCAGAGACGCCGATCCAGTCCGAGTTGGGACTGGTCCTGCAGGAGTACGCCAGCTTCCCGCAGTCGACCCCGAACCCGGCCCCGGTCGACCAGCGCCTGGTCCGCAAGGCCCGGATCAACACCATCAACGAGCTGCCCGACGGCTCCGGCCGCCGCGCCGTGCCGGACCTCAACGGCAACCTCTACTTCGTCGAGAACGGCGTGCCGCACGTCTACCTGGACGTCGCCGCCACGTTCGCGCCGCAGTTCTTCTCCGGCCGCGGCCTCGGCCAGGGCTTCGGGTACGTCGCGTTCCACCCGGACTTCGCGCACAACGGCCGCTTCTACACCATCCACACCGAACAGGCCTCGCTCGCCACCCGGACGCCGGACTACGCCCAGCCGAACACCATCTACCAGGGCGTCATCACCGAGTGGACCGCCACCGACCCGGCCGCCGACACGTTCTCCGGCACCCACCGCGAGCTGCTGCGCATCGGCTTCGGCGGCCAGATCCACGGCATCCAGGAAATCAACTTCAACCCGACCGCGAAGCCGGACGACGCGGACTACGGCATGCTCTACCTGGCCGTCGGTGACGGCGGGCAGGGCTACCGCAACGGCGACCCGCAGAACATGGGCATGCCACACGGCAAGCTGCTGCGGATCGACCCGCGCGGCACCAACGCGTCCAACGGCCGGTACGGGATCCCGGCCGACAACCCGTTCGTCGGCAAGGACGGCGCGCTCGGCGAGATCTACGCGGTGGGCTTCCGTGACCCGCACCGGTTCAGCTGGGATCGGGCCACCGGCCGGATGTTCCTCGGCCACATCGGCGAGCACGCCATCGAGTCGATCTACGAGGTACGGGCCGGGGACAACTTCGGCTGGAGCGAGCGCGAGGGCTCCTGGGTCTTCGACAAGACGGCGACCAAGCCCTGCGACAAGCTCTACCCGCTGCCGGCCGACGACGCGAAGTACGGCTACACCTACCCGGTCGCCGCGTACGACCACGACCCGGCCCCGGGCTGGAACTGCACCTCCGACGTCGGCGTCGCGGTGGCCGGCGGGTTCGTCTACCGCGGCCACACCCTGCCGGCCCTGATCGGCAAGTACGTCTTCGGTGACCTCGTAGCCGGCACCGTCCTCTACACCGAGGCCAACGAGATGCGCCGCGGCGAGGGCCTCGCTCCGATCCACCGGCTCGCCCTCTACACCACCGGGGGCGACCTGGTACGCATGCAGGACCTGTCCGGCCCGGGCGCGCCCGGCGACCCGAACCGCGTCGACCTGCGCTTCGGCACCGACGCGGCCGGTGAGATCTACATCGTGGCCAAGGCCAACGGGAAGATCTGGAAGGTGGTCGGCACCAAGAAGGTGGCGGAGGGCGACGTGGGCCACACCAAGGTGGTAGACACCGGCGGCGCGCCGAACTGGACGCCGGTGACCCCGTCGAAGTGGCAGTTCGACGGCGACCAGGTGATCCTTGCCGAGGCCGGCGTCAGCCGCCCCGGCCCGCGCCGGCCGTTCGAGTACGCCCTGCTCAACAAGGGCCCGGCGGCCTGGTCGTCGGTGCAGATCGACGCCCGGGTACGCCTCGACACGCCGGTGGAGGTCACCAACCGGGATGTGATCATCGTCTTCGGCTGGCAGTCGGACACGCAGTACTACTACGCGCACCTGTCGACCGACAACACCATCTACCCGCACAACGGCATCTTCAAGGTCAACAACGCCGACCGGGAGCGCATCGACCACCAGTGGAACGGTCGGTCCCGCGGCGCGAACCCGGCGATCACCGACGCCGACTGGCACAAGGTGCGGGTCGTGCACCTGCCCGCCACCGGTGAGATCGCCGTCTATGTCGACAACGACAAGGACCCGCTGCTGACCGCGAAGGACACCACCTTCGGCTCCGGTCGGGTGGGCTTCGGCTCGTTCGACAACATCGGCCGTACCCGCCTGTTCACGGTCACCGGTACGCCGGCGGCCTGACGAGCGGACGCGGTGGGGACGGTGGCCGGGTGCCGCCGTCCCCACCGGCGCTGCCAGGATCGAAGCTGGCGTCCGCCGGGCCGGTGGGACGCGTGGATGCTCCGCTGTCAGCCGTGGTGAACCTGCGGCTCGGCGGTGCCGAACGGGTTGTCGATGACGTATCGCCAGAGACCGTCGGGACCGCGGCGGGCGACATCGGTGGCGGTGCCCTCGATGTGCACGGCCCGGCCGTCACGGTCGGTGCCCTCGATGACCCAGTCCACGATGAGCAGGGCGATGTCGTCGGCCACGTAGACGTGACGCGGCCGCACCTCGATGGGGAGCCCGAGAGCGAGGAACCGCCGATTGGCCGCGATCCGGGCGGCGCCGGTGAGGGGCTGACCCGGGACGGTGACGAGCACACCTGCGGGTTCGTAGACCTGCTCGACCGCCGTCACATCGCCGGTGTTGAAGGCCCGGGCGAAGACCGACGGATGGTGGGCCGGGCTGTCGCTCAGGGGGATACTGTCGGAGTGGGTGTTGCGGTCGGGAGACATGCCGACAGTCAAGGCGCTGCCGGCGAAGGTAACCAAACGGTGAGCAGCGGCTGGGACCCTGACCTGGTGCCGGACCAGCGCGGCGCGACCCGTCGGCCGGAGTCGAGTTGCCCCGTCGAGGTCGCGCTGGCCGCCGTGAGCGGCCGATGGACCACCCTGGTGCTGCGGGAACTGATGCACGGGCCCAGATCCTTCGGCCAGCTGCAGTCCGCGCTGCCGGGCCTGAGTGCCAAGGTGCTCAGCGAACGGCTCGCGGCGTTGACGCGGCAGCGCCTGGTCGTGTGCGAACGCTCCGCTACCTTCCCGCCGCGTACCTGCTACCGGCTCACCCACGCGGGCACGCAGCTGCGCCCGCTGCTGGTCGAGCTCTATCGGGCCGGGGACGCGCTGCTGCGCGAACAGGCGTGAGGCCCGAGGCGGGTAGCGCTCCTGCGGATCATCCTCGACATCCGGCGGGCTCAGCCAGTGGTCAGCCGGTCGGCCAGCACGTCACCGGCCTTGACCAGCCACCGCTTCGGATCGTGCAGCGCCGCGTCGACCGAGCCGGCGAGTTCCACCAGGGACACCGCCGCCGACACCGTGCCGGGCAGCTGCCCGGTGACCTGCCCGGCCGCCACCCCCACCGGCACGGCGGCGGACGCGGCCTGATCCAGCAGCGAGCCGACCACCTTGCCGGTCAGCGAGGTCTCGTCGAAGCGCCCCTCACCGGTGAGCAGCAGGTCCGCGCCGGCGAGCGCGTCCGCCAGCCCGACCAGTGCGGCGATGGTCGTCGCGCCCGGCACGATCGTTGCCCCCCACAACGCGGCCAGACCGTAGGCGGTGCCGCCCGCCGCGCCGGCCCCCGGCTCGTCGAGGTGACCGCCGGCCAGCTCGGCGAGCCGGTGCAGCGCCGCGTCCAGCAGCGCCACGTCCGCCGGCTCCGCGCCTTTCTGCGGTCCGTACAAGGCGGCGGCACCGGCCGGGCCGGTCAGCGGGGCGGTCACGTCGACCAGCAGCTGCACGCCACCGAGCGGCGGGGGAAGCAGATCGCTGGTGTCGACGTGGGCCAGATCGGCCAGCGCGGCACCGCCCAGCGGCAGGTCCCGGCCCCGGGCGTCGCGCAGCCGCAGGCCGAGGGCGCGCAGCGCGCCGGTGCCGCCGTCGGTCGACGCCGACCCGCCGAGGCCGATGACCAGGCGGGTGGCCCCGGCATCGAGGGCGGCCCGGGCGACCGCGCCGAGCCCGTACGTGTGCGCGCCGAGCGGATCCGGGGCGCGCATCAGCGGCAGCCCGCTTGACTGGGCGAGTTCCAGCACGGCCGCCCCGTCGGGCAGCAGCAGCCAGGCGGCGGTCACCGCGCGGCCGTCGGGCCCGGGCACGGTCACGATGCGGCGTTGCGCGTCCGGCAGGGCGGCGGCGAAGGCGTCGACCGTGCCTTCGCCGCCGTCGGCCAGGGGGAGCAGCCGTACGTCGTCATCCGGTCGGTGGGCGAGCCAGCCGCGGGCCAGCGCGCGGGCGGCATCGTCGGCGGTGATGCTGCCCTTGAACGAGTCCGGCGCGACGACGACCCGCATCAGTCGGCCAGGACGAGGTGGAGGTAGCGGTCCTTCATGGTCGCGAGGACCTCGTCCGGGTCGGTCGCCCACACCTCGGCGTTGAAGATCTCCACCTCGGTGTCGCCGGTGTAGCCGGCCTGCTCGACGGCCCGCCGGAACGGCGGGAAGTCGATGTGGCCGTCGCCCATCATGCCCCGGCCGAGCAGCACGTCGGCCGGCAGCGGGGTGAGGAAGTCGCAGACCTGGAAGCTGGCGATCCGGTCGCCGGCCCGGGCGATCTGCCGCCACACGTCCGGGTCCCACCAGATGTGGAAGGTGTCGACCACGACGCCGACCTGCTCGACCGGGAACGGTTCGGCGAGGTCGAGCGCCTGCCCGAGGGTGGACAGGACGGCCCGGTCGGCGCAGTACATCGGGTGCAGCGGTTCCAGCGCGAGCCGTACGCCGCGTTCGCCCGCGTACGGGGCCAGCTCGGCGAGCGCGTCGGCCACCCGCTGCCGGGCGCCGCGCAGGTCGCGGGAGCCGGGCGGTAGGCCGCCGACCACCATGACCAGGCAGTCGGTGCCCAGTCCGGCCGCCTCGTCAATGGCGCGCCGGTTGTCCTCCACCGCCGCTCGGCCGGCCTCGCCGGTGGCGGTGAGGAAGCCGCCGCGGCACAGCGACGACACCCGCAGCCCGGCGTCGGCGACGAGCTTCGCGGCGGCGGCCACGCCGATCTCGGCCACCGGTTCGCGCCAAAGGCCGATGGCCGGGATGCCGGCGCGGACGCAGCCCTCGACGGCCTCGCGGACCGACCACCGTTCGGTGGTGCGTTGGTTGAGCGACAACCGCGCCAGCCGCGGGTCCACGGCGTTCATGCGCTCACCCCGGCGACCGAGAGGTAGCGGCGCATCCGCTCGATTGCCAGGTCGGGGTCGAGCAGCAGGCCGGCGGTGTCGGCGAGGCGGAACGCCCGCACCAGGTGCGGCACGCTGCGCCCGCTGTGCAGCCCGCCGACCATGGTGAAGCCGGGCTGGAAGCCGTTGAGCCAGGACAGGAACGCGATGCCGGTCTTGTAGTACTGGGTGGGCGGGGCGAAGACGTGCCGGGACAGCGGCACGGTCGGGTCGAGGATCTCCCGGAAGCCCGCGGTGTCGCCGGCGTCGAGGCGTTGCAGCGCCGCCGACGCGGCGGGGGCGATGGCCGCGAACGCGCCGAGCAGGGCGTGGCTGAACTGCCGGCCGTCACCGGCGATCAGCTCGGGGTAGTGGTAGTCGTCGCCGGTGTAGACCCGGACGGTCGGCGGCAGCAGTTCGCGCAGCCGGACCTCCCGCTCGGCGTCGAGCAGGGACACCTTCACCCCGTCGATGACGTCGGCGTGGGCGTGCACCAGCGACACGAACGTCTTGGTCGCCTCGTCGAGGTCGGTCGAGCCCCAGTAGCCGGCGAGGGCCGGGTCGAACATGTCGCCGAGCCAGTGCAGCACGACCGGCGCCGTCGTGGCGGACAGCACCTGGTCGTAGACGCGCAGGTAGTCGTCGGGGCCGGTGGCCAGCGCGGCGAGCTGCCGGCTGGCCATCACCACGGCGGTGGCGCCGCACTCCTGGACGAAGGCGACCTGCTCGATGTACGCGGTGACGACCTCGTCGAGGGTGTCGGGGACGCCGGTGAGCTGGTCGGTGGCGGCCCCGGCGACGATGCGCCCGCCGCAGGCGGCGGCCTCGGCGGCGCTGCGCCGGATCAGCTCGCGGGTGGCGGCCCAGTCCAACCCCATGCCGCGCTGGGCGGTGTCCATCGCCTCGGCGACGCCGAGCCCCCAGGACCACAGGTTGCGCCGCACGCCCAGGGTGGCGTCCCAGTCCAGCCGGGCGGGCTGGCCGGGGGCGTTGTCGGCGTACGGGTCGGCGACCACGTGGGCCGCGGCGTACGCGATCCGGCTGGCCGGCGGGCCGGCCGGCCGCTGCCAGCCGGCCGGCTCGCGCAGGGTCAGCACCTCGCTCCCGCCCGCCGGGTTGGGCAGGGTGATCCGGGCGGTCACAGGGTGATCTCCTCGATCTCGATCCGCCGCCCCTCCCGGGCCGAGCGCAGCCCGGCCTCGGCGAGCTGCACGCCGCGGGCGCCGGCCAGGAAGTCCCACGGGAACGGCTCGTTGTCGACGACGTGGCGCAGGAACGCCTCCCACTGGACCTTGAACCCGTTGTCGAAGTCCTCGTTGTCGGGGACGGTCTGCCACTGGCCGCGGAAGTTCTCGGTGACCGGCAGGTCCGGGTTCCACACCGGCATCGGGGTGGCGCCGCGGTGCTGGATGCGGCACTCGCGCAGCCCGGCCACGGCGCTGCCGTGGGTGCCGTCGACCTGGAACTCGACCAGCTCGTCGCGGTAGACCCGCACCGCCCAGGAGGAGTTGATCTGGGCGGTGATGCCGCCGGCCAGCTCGAAGATGCCGTAGGCGGCGTCGTCGGCGGTGGCCCGGTAGGCCTGGCCGGTCTCGTCGACCCGCTCGGGGATGTGGGTGGCGATGTGCGCGGTCACCGCGGTGACCGGGGCGAAGATCTGCTCCAGCACGTAGTGCCAGTGCGGGAACATGTCGACGACGATGCCGCCGCCGTCCTCGGCGCGGTAGTTCCAGCTCGGCCGCTGGGCGTCCTGCCAGTCGCCTTCGAACACCCAGTAGCCGAACTCGCCGCGTACGGACAGGATGCGGCCGAAGAACCCGCCGTCGACCAGCCGCTTGAGCTTGCGCAGGCCGGGCAGGAACAGCTTGTCCTGCACGACGCCGTTCTTGATGCCCTTGGCGGCGGCGAGCCGGGCCAGTTCCAGGGAGCCGGTCAGGCCCTCGGCGAGCGGCTTCTCGGTGTAGACGTGCTTGCCCGCGTCGATCGCCGCCCGGATGGCCTTCTCCCGCTGGGCGGTGACCTGCGCGTCGAAGTAGATCTGGTGGGAGTCGTCGGCGAGCGCGGCGTCCAGGTCCGTCGTGTACGACGTCAGCCCGTGCCGGGCGGCGATCTCGGCGAGCTTGGCCTCGTTGCGGCCCACCAGGGTCAGCTCCGGCCAGATGCGGCTGCCGTCGCGGGCGGGCAGTCCGCCCTGCTCGCGGATGGCGAGCAGGGACCGGACGAGGTGCTGGCGATAGCCCATCCGTCCGGTCACGCCGTTGAGGATGATCCCGATAGACGTGCGCTCCACGTGTGTTTCCTTCCCAGGTCCGGTGGTTATTCGGCGGTCGTCGTCGCACCCAGGAGGTCCCGGATGCGTCCCGTGGCGCGCGCGAATTCGGGCTCCGACATCGTCTGGCCGTAGTCACGCTCGACGGGGAGGTCGACGTCGATGACCTCGGCGACGGTGCCGGGTCGAGGGGTCATGACGATCACCCGGTTGGCCAGGTAGACCGCCTCGGCGATGGAGTGGGTGACGAGCAGGACGGTGGTGCCGGTCTCCCGCCAGATGCGCCGCAGCTCGACGTTCATCTGCTCGCGGGTGAGGGCATCGAGGGCCCCGAACGGCTCGTCCATGAGCAGGACCGGGGGGCGGTGCAGCAGCGCGCGGCACAGGGCCACCCGCTGCTGCATCCCGCCGGACAGTTCGTTCGGGTACGCGTCCTCGAAGCCGGTCAGGCCGGTCATCTCGATCAGCTCGTCGACGCGCTGGCGTACCTGTGCCTTGGGTAGGCGGCGCATCTCGGCCTGGAGCAGGATGTTCTTGCGGGCCGTGCGCCACTCGAGCAGGGCGGCGCGCTGGAAGACGTACCCGATGTCGCGCCGCGGCCCCCGCACGTCCTCGCCGTGCAGGCGGACCTGGCCGGACGAGGGCCGCAGCAGGCCGGACACCAGCTTCAGCAGCGTCGACTTGCCGCAGCCGGAGGCGCCGACGATCGAGACGAACTCGCCGGGCTCGATCCGCAGCGAGACGTCGCGCAGCGCGGTGACGTCCTTCTTCTTGGTACGGAAGCGGACCGCGACCTGGTCGATCTCGACCGCGGCGCCGGTCGCCGTGGCGTCGGCGGGCCGCTGCGTGGTGGTGTTGCCGACCGTCATCGGTTCATCCCTTCGGCGCGAAGCTCGCGTCCCAGTAGGCCGACGGGGACTCGGCCTTGGTGATCACGCCGGCCTCGGCGAACACGTTGATCGTCTTCGTCCAGTCGGCTTCGTCGTTGATGCCGGGGGCCTGGCCCTTGGTGGCGTCGGTGTGCAGCAGCTGCAGGGTGGCGTTGAACTGGTCGGTGAGCACCTTCTCCGACGGCAGCTGCTGGGAGGCGCCCGCCATCGCCGCGACGGCGCCGGCGGCGTCCTTCTCGGCGGCGGACCAGGCTTCGCTGCTGGCCGCGACCATCCGCTTGACCAGGTCCTGCTTGTTCTTGATGGTGTCGGTGGAGGCGAGCAGGCCGTTGCTGTAGAAGGTCAGGCCGTGCTCGGCGAACTTGAGGTAGGAGACCGGCTTGCCGGCCTTCTCCTGCATGGTCGGGCCCTGGTCGGTGGCGAAGCCGAGCAGCGCGTCGGTCTTGCCCGACATGACGGCGGCCATCTTGCCGGCCGGGTCGGTGTTCTGCAGGGTCACGTCCGAGGCGGCGAGGCCGTTGGCCTTGAGGAAGGCCGGGAAGGTCTTGCTCAGCGCGTCGCCGGCGGTGGAGGCGATGGTCTTGCCCTTGAGGTCGGCGGGGGAGTTGATGTTCTTGTCGGCGAAGAACTGCACCGACGACGGGGTGGTCTGCAGGAAGACGCCGACGCTCTTGACCTCCATGCCCTGGCCGACGGCGGAGAGCAGGGCGGGGGTGTCCGCCCAGCCGAAGTCGGTCTGCCCGGCGGCGGTGGCCTGGACGGTCTTCTGCGAGCCCTGGCCGGCCTGGATGGTCAGGTCGATGCCGTGCTTGGCGAAGATGCCCTGCTTCTTGCCGAAGTAGAACGGGGCGTGCTCACCGTACGGGTACCAGTTGAGGGTCAGGGTGACCTTGTCGAGGCCCTGGGCGGTCTTGGCCTGCTCGTCGGAGGACGAGCCGCAGCCGGTGGTGGCGGCCAGTATCAGCGCCGGCACGAGCGCGGCGGCGAGGGTGCGCAACTTCATGGGACGGGTCTCCTATTCAGAGCGACGTCGTAGCGGCGTCGGTACGGCGGCTGGCGTGCCATGGAAGGACGAAGTACTCGAGCAGTTCCACGACCACGAACAGGACCACGCCGAGCAGCGACATGATGAGCAGCCCGGCGAACAGCGTCGGGGTGTCGAGGTTGCCGTTGGCCTGCAGGATCACGTAGCCGAGGCCCTCGTTGGCGCCGACGAACTCGCCCACCACGGCGCCGGTGACGGCCATCGTGGCGGCGACCTTGAGGCCGGCGAACAGGTGCGGCAGGGCGGCCGGGAACCGGATCTTCCGGAAGGTCTGGCCGGGGCCCGCGCCCATGGTCGCCGACAGTTGCAGCATCTCCGGGTCGATGGACTTGAGGCCGGTGACCGTGGAGATGACGATCGGGAAGAAGGCCATCAGGACCGCGACGACGACCTTCGGGGTGAGCCCGAAGCCGAGCCACACGATGAACAGCGGCGCGATGGCGATCTTCGGGATGACCTGGGCGAACAGCAGCAGCGGGTAGAGGCTCTTCTCGACCGTCGGGGAGTAGACCATCACGACGGCGGAGAGCACGCCGACCACGATGGCGATGGCGAAACCGAAGATCGTCTCGTAGGTGGTGATCCAGGTGTGGTGGGCGAAGTAGCCGGTCTGGGCGAGGACGACGTCCAGCGTGGTGCCCGGCGAGGGCACCAGGTACGGCTTGACCAGGCCCGCCGCGGTGACCGCCCACCAGACGACGAAGATCGCCGCGAGGACCGCGGCGGGACGCCAGGTGTGCTGGACGAACCGGAGCAGGCCGCCGCCGGTCCGACCCGGGCGGCGGGCGGCCGGCGCGGGGGTGCGGGCGGGAGCGGTCGGCTCCCGTTGCTCGATGGCGCTCTGCGCGGCCATGACCCTCCGTTCTCCCTGGCTGGCCGGCGGTTCCGGGTTCTCAGCCGCTGGGTAGGCGCGTGCCGTCGGCAGGGCCGTAGACGTCCGGAAACTCCAGGTCTCGGCCCTGAATGCGCTTTCAGTAAGCGCTTTCAGGGTGCTACGGTAACCACGCCGAAATAACCCGGTCAAGAACTTCCGCAGGGGGAAAAGTCCATGCAGCCACGGACGCACGTGACCCTGGAAGACGTGGCCAGAGCCGCCGATGTCTCGCTGGCCACGGCCTCCCGGGCACTCAACGGCATGCGGGTCACCCCGCAGCTGCGGGACCGGGTGCTGGCGGCGGCCGAACAGCTGGCGTACACGCCGAACGCGCACGCCCGCGCCCTGGCCGGCGCCTCCCACCGCACGGTCGGCGTGATCTGCCACGACGTCAGCGACCCCTACTTCGCCGCGGTCGCTGGCGGCGTCATGCGCATCGCCGGCGACAACGACCTGCTGGTGATGCTGGCCAGCACGTTCCGGGACCCGGAGCGGGAGATCGCGTACGTGTCGATGCTGCGCGCCGAGCGGGCCCCGGCCATCCTGCTCATCGGTTCCGGGTTCGAGGACGCCCGCTGGGAACGGGCCCTGGACGCCGAGCTGAAGCCCTACCTGGACGGCGGCGGCCGGGTCGCCGTGGTCAGCCGGCACCGCAGCCTGAAGGTCGACAGTGTGCTGCCGGAGAACCGGGCCGGGGCGGCCGCCATGGCCCGCGCCCTGCTCGACCTGGGCCACCGCCGGTTCGCCGTGCTCACCGGACCGGCGGCGCTGACCACCGTCGCCGACCGGCTCGGCGGCTTCCGCGATGAGCTGACGAAGGCAGGCGTGTCGCTGGACCCGGCCGACATCATGGAGGGCCCGTTCACCCGCGACGGCGGGTACCGCGCGATGACCGAACTGCTGGCCCGCGGCCTGACCGCCACCTGCGTGTTCGCGCTGACCGACGTGATGGCCATCGGCGCCTGCGCGGCGCTGCGCGACCACGGCCTGTCCGTGCCGGACGACGTCTCCGTCGCCGGCTTCGACGACATACCGATCGTCCGCGACCTCACCCCGCCGCTGACCACCGTCGCGCTGCCGTTGCAGCAGCTCGGCGAGAAGGCGATGGAGCTGGCGCTGACCGAGAACACCGGGCGACGCCGCCGGATCCTGCGGATGGGCGGCGAGGTCGTCGTCCGGGCCAGCACCGCCAAGCTGAACTGACCGAAAGGGACACCGTGACCCCGCTCGCCACCGCCCTGGCAGGGCTGACCATCGACTCGGTCGAGACGTACGCCGTCGCGCTGCCCACCGTGCGCTCGTTCGGGGTGTCCGGCGGGTCGGTCGCCGTCGCCGGCAAGCCCAGCATCCGCGTCCTGGTCAAGGTCAGCGCCGACGGTGTCACCGGCTGGGGCGAGGCGACCCCGATCCCGGCCTGGACCTACGAGACGGCGGAATCCATCGTCACCACCGTCGACCGGTACCTCGCCCCGGCGATCCTCGGCCGCCCCGCCTGGGACCTCGACGGGGTGACCGCCGCGTTCGACCGGGCCGTCAACCGGGGCTTCACCATCGGCGCGCCGCTGGCCAAGTGCGCCGTCGACGTGGCGCTGCACGACCTGCTCGGCCGGGCGCTCGGCGTCTCCGTCGGGGTGCTGTGGGGGCAACGCCGCCGGGAGAGCATCGAGCTGGGCTGGATCGTCTCCGGGCAGACCGCCGGCGAGGTGGCCGACGCGGTGGCGGAGGGACACGCCCTCGGCTACCGGGCGTTCAAGGTGAAGGTCGGCCTGCACCGCGAGGCCGAGGACGCCGCCGTGGTGCGGGCGGTACGCGAGGCCGCGCCCGACGCCGCGCTGTGGGTGGACGCCAACCAGGCGTACACGGTGGACGCCGCGCTGCGGATGGCCCGCCGGCTGGCCGACCTCGACATCACCGCGTTCGAGCAGCCGCTGCCCGCCAACGACCTCGCCGGGCTGCGCCGGCTGCGGGAGGCGTCCCCGGTGCCGGTCGCCCTCGACGAAAGCCTGCGCCACCCCAGCGACCTGGCCACCTTCGTCAAGCTCGACGCGGTGGACGTGGCCATCGCCAAGGTGCAGCGCAGCGGCGGGTTGACCCTGTCGCGGCGGCTGTGCGCCCTGGCCGAGGACGCCGGCGTGCGGCTGATGGGCTCCGGGCTCACCGACTCCGACCTGGGCCTGGCCGCCTCGGTGCACCTGTTCGCCGCGTACGGCATCGACACGCCGGTCGACCTCAACGGGCGGCAGTTCCTGGAGTCGTCGTACGCCACCGGGGCGACCGTGCAGGTGCGCGACGGCGTCGCGCAGGTGCCGACCGGGCCGGGGCTCGGCGTGGACGTCGACGAGTCGGTGGTGAAGGAACTCGCCGTGGACGTGCTCGCCGAGTAGCCGGCCGGCGCGGGTCAGCCGCGGGCGGCCCCGAGACCGAGCAGGACGGCCAGCCCGAGCGCGCTGCGCGGGGCATACGGCACCCGCCAGAGCCCGCCGTGCGCCGCCCCGTACGCCTCGTCCCGCCACGGATGGTCCTGAGCCGGGCCGCCACCGGTGCGCAGGTCGTGCACGAGCAGCGCGGCCATCAGGGTGTTGCTGGTGGCCGGGTCGAACACCTCGATGCCGAACCGGTGCGCGCCCGCGTACGCGGCGGCGAGCGCCCGGTTGCGCAGCACCGAACGGGTCCGCGTCGGCGGGGCCACCGTGAACGAGACGGTCGTCCCGGCGTCGCGCGCCACCGCCGCCCGCCACCGTTGCAGCCGCTTCGCGAGGGCGTAGTTCGGGCCCTGCTGCGGCACGAGGCTGTCGTTGACGCCCGGGTCGGCGCCGGGCGGGTAGTTGCGGTGCAGCAGCCGTCCGCCGGAGAGCACCCGCAGCGACCGGCGGGCCAGTCCGCGTGCGGCGTATCCCCGCTCGGCGTGCGCGACCGCCTCGGCGGGGACGGCGTACACGTCGGTGGGGGTGGCGAGGAAGGCCAGCGCCACGTCGTCGCGGCGCTGCTGCAGGTGGCGGGTGAGCGCGTCGACGGCCATGGCGACCCGGACGTTGGTGGCGCCGTCGGCGTAGACGTAGTTGCCGAGCACGAGCCGGCCGTCGACGCCGAGCAGCCACTGCGCGGCCTGCGGCAGCCGGTGCAGCAAGTCCGCCCCGGCGCCGGCGGCGAGGGCCTGGTCGTCGTCGCCGGTGCCCTGGCGCACCGGCAGGTGCAGCCGCCCGCCGGTACGGCGGGCGGTGTGCAGCAGCCGCCGCCAGATGTCCGGCCGCGGCAGGTCGACCGCGACGACGTCGCCGCCCCAGCGCAGCACCGACGGCAGCGGGCCCATCTCGGCGCCGGCGCCGAGCACCACCACCCGCTGGTCGCGCAGGTCGAGCCAGTCCGGGTTGACCATGACCGCGCGGACCGCCTCGGCGCAGGACGGCTCGATCACCCCGGCGGTGACCCAGGCGTCGAGCCGGCGGCGCAGCTGGTCGCCGCGCAGCCGCTGCCCGCGGTACGGCAGCGACAGTTCCCGTTCGGGCTCGCCGCTGCCGGTGACGGTGGCCGTGTCCAGCGGCGGCTGCCCGGCGGCGGTGGTGAACACCTCGTCCAGCGGAAGCTCCGCGCCGCCGTCGGCGACCACCCGCATCCGGGCGTGCAGGGCGGTGAGGCCGTCGCGGGCGATGGTGACCGCGGCGTCGCGGGAGAGCAGCCCCGCCTCGACCAGCCGGCGGAAGTGGACCAGGTAGCCGTGCCGCCAGTTGGTCTCGTGCTCGGCCGAGCGCGCACCGACCGGGTCGACCGCGCGCAGCGCGTCGGCGACGACGGCCCGACCGAGCGCGCTGGTGCTGCGCGTGCCGTCGGTCAGGGGAAACACCACCCCGGTCGGACCCTCCACCGGCCACCGCCCTTCTCGTACCGGCCGCACGCCGGCCGCTGGTGCCACTGTGCCGCATGCGCCAGCGGGCCGCAGCGGCGCGGCACCCGGGTGGACCGCCGTCGTGGAGCCCGGGCGGCGCCCTCAGCGGGACAGGATGGCCACCATCTCCTGGTATCCGCGGTCGCGGGCGTGCCGCAGCGCGTCGACGCCGTCCTTGTCGGGCAGGTGCACGTCCGCGCCGGCGGCCACCAGGATCTCCGCGATCTGCTGGTACGGCCTCGTGCCGTCGCCGAGGATGACGCACTCCAGCAGGGCGGTCCAGCCGAGGTTGTTGACGTGGTTGACGTTGATGCCTGTACGGACGACGCGGCGCACGTAGTCGACGTGGCCTCGCTCGCTGGCCGGGATGACCGAGATGCCGCCGTACCGGTTCACGATCGTCATGTCCGGCCCCGCGGGCAGCAGCACCTCGAGCATCGCGACGCTGCCGGTCACGCCCGTCACCAGCCACGGGGTGTCGTGCTGGTCGTCGAGCGCGTTCGGGTCCGCGCCGGCGTCGACGAGCACGCGGGCGGCCTCGACGTGGTCGTTCGCGGCGGCCAGCAGCAGCGGCGTGCGCCGCCGCGCGTCGCGGGTTTCCCGGTCGGCGCCGGCCGCCAGCGCGGCGCGTACGCCGGCCGGGTCGCCGGCGCTGGCCGCGGCGAGCAGAGCCTGGTCTGCGGGGGTGGTCATGCGGTCCTCCGAGGGTCGGGTCGTGCCGGGCGACGTGCAGCCGCCGGCGGCCACGGCGAGGGTGAGGGTGAGCAGGGCACGACGTTTCACAGCCGGATCAGCTTCCGTTCGACGGCGGCGTGCACCGCCGCGGTACGGGAGTCGACGCCGAGCTTGGCGTAGATGTGCACCAGGTGGGTCTTGACGGTGGCCTCGCTGATGAACAGCCGCCGGCTGATCTCCTTGTTGGCGTGGCCCCGGGCGAGCAGCGTGAGGATCTCCACCTCGCGGGTGCTGAGCGTGGTGCGTGGCGCGCGCATCCGGTCCATCAGCCGGGCGGCGACCGGCGGGGAGAGGACGGTCTGTCCGGCCGCGGCGGCGTGCACGGCGCGGAAGAGTTCCTCGGGCGGGCAGTCCTTGAGCAGGTATCCGGTCGCGCCGGCCTCGATCGCGCGGATGATGTCGTCCTCGGTGTCGTAGGTGGTCAACACCAGGACGCGCGGCGGGTCCGGCAGGGCGAGGAGACGCTCGGTGGCCGCGACCCCGTCGGCTCCGGTGCCGAGTTGCAGGTCCATCAGCACCACGTCGGGACGCAGGGCGGCGGCCTGCCGGACGGCGTCGTCGGCGGTGGCGGCGTCGGCCACCACGGCCATGTCCGGCCGGCCGCCGAGCAGTGCGCGGAGGCCGGCGCGGACCACCGGATGGTCGTCGACCAGGATCAGTCGCAGCGGGGTGGTCATCGTGCCTCCCGCAGCGGCAGGCTCACGGCGAGCGCCGTGCCCTCACCGGGGGCGCTCTCGATGGTGACCGTGCCGCCGAGGTGCGCGATCCGTTCCCGAATCCCGGTCAGCCCGAACCCGCTGGCGACCGCGGGGTCGAAGCCTGTTCCGTCGTCGTACACGTCGAGCATCACCTCCTCGTCGCCGTAGGTCAGCGTCACCGCGCTCCGGTGTGCGCGTGCGTGGCGGCGGACGTTGGCCAGGGCGCCCTGCGCGACCCGCAGCAGCGCGATCTCGTTGTCGACGCCGAGCGGCACGACCCTGCCCGCCACGGTGAATCGGACCGGGATGCCGGTGTCGCGCTCGGTCGCGGTGCACAACCGGCGCAGGGCGTCGGTCAGCGAGGCGTTGTCGAGGGCCGGCGAGGCCAGCCCGCGGACGAAACGGCGCGCCTCGGCCAGGTTCTCCCGGGCGGTCGCCGCGGCCTGCCGCACGTGCCCGCGTGCCTGGGTGGGCGTGCTGTCCCATTCCTGGTCGGCTGCCTGCAGCAGCAGGTTCATGCTCGACAGGCCCTGGGCGAGGGTGTCGTGGATCTCCCGGGACAGCCGGGCCCGTTCCGCCAGCGCCCCGGCCTCGTGTTGGCTGCGGTTCAGCTGGTCACGGGTGGCCAGCAGGTCGTCGAGCGCGCGTTGCCGGGCCCGGTTCTGCCGGTCCAGTTCGAGGAAGACGGTGGTGGTGATGGCCGCGATGCCCACCGGCCCGAGCAGGAGGCTGGGGTCGAACCGGTCGGCCAGCCGGATCTGCGCGAGCACGACCGCGGCGGTCAGCAGCCCGACCAGTGGCCAGACCGCGCGTTGCGGCAGTTGGCGCAGGCCCAGGAAGAACAGTGGGATCGCGCACCAGGCGAAGCTCGGCGCGACGAGCACCAGCGCGAGGAACGCGACGATCACCGCCGCGAAGCGGACTCCCGGTGCGAACCGCCCCAGCTCGTTCACCGCGTACGCGGTCAGCAGCACCCCGGCCAGCGCCAGCACGCCGACGGCGGCGGCTCCGCCGCCGTGGTATGCCACATAGCGGGACGCGGAGGCGGCCAGCAGGAGCAGAAACCCCCACCGCATCACCGAACGCAGCCGGTCCTCCCGCATCGCGCACCTCCCTCACGCATCCCGCCTGATCTTGACAAAAACCCAGCGTACGGCAGGTCTGCGAAAGGCGAATCAACCATCTGATGTATCGCGGTTGGATCCGGCGGGCCATGCCCGTACCGCCGGGCCCGACCAGGCTGGACGCGTCACCTCGACTCTCACCCGAACAAGAGGAGCACTGCGATGATCAACGTCCGCCGCCGGGCCACGCTCGGTCTGATCGCCGGCGCCGTAGGTGTGGCCGCCGTCACCGGCGTCACCGTCAACGCCAACGCCGCCGAGTCCGCGGCGCCCCGCGCCGCGGTTGCCAGCAAGGGCGACGTGGTCGCCAATCCGTCGCTCGACATCGACGCGGCACTGCGCGCGGCTGAGGCGACGCTCAAGGCGGCCGAGAAGGGCGGTCACCGGGTCACCGTCGTGGTCCTCGACCGATCGGGCGACGTCCAGGTGCAGCTCAAGGGCGACGGCGCCGGCCCGCAGACGGCCGAGTCCGCCACGCGCAAGGCGTTCACGGCCGTCTCCTTCGGCCAGCCGACCTCGGCGCTCTCCGGCCGGGTCACCGGCCCGGGGGCCACGCTGCGGGACATGCCGGGGACGCTGTTCCTGGCCGGTGGCGTGCCGGTGAGCGTCGACGGTCAGGTCGTCGGGGCCATCGGGGTCGGCGGCGCACCCTCGGGCGACCTCGACGAACAGTACGCCAACGCCGGGGCGAACACCCTGCGCTGACGCCCCACCGGCCGGCGCAGGGTTGGGTTCCGGACCAGCCCAGCCCTGCGCCGGCCCGCCCGTCGGCATCGGGGCGCGGTCGGCCCCGGCAGGTCACGTCTTGCATACGGGACGGTCACGACGTTCACGCTTGCGTATCGGCTCGGCTACGACGGGATCCGCCGGACTGTCCAACTGCGTCAATGACCGGGACGGATCCGACGCGCTGCGCCGGATCGCCCGCCCAGCCTGCCCGGGAGGAACCAATGGTCCACATGCGACGATTGCTGCCGCTGGCGGCGCTCGCCCTCACGATGACGGTCACCGCCTGCTCCGCCGGAGGCGTGCAGCGCAGCGACTCCGCGCACGGGCCGGTCCGCCAGCACGACGGCACACCCCGGTCGGGTGGGAACGAAACGACGACGGAGGACGACCCGCGCTCCACCTTCGGCGTCGACGTCGACACCGCCTCCTACGGCTACGCCCGCCGGCTCATCATGGACGGGCAACTTCCCGAGCGCACCGCGGTGCGGCCCGAGGAGTTCGTGAACTCCTTCCGACAGGACTACGCCGAACCCGCGGGCGACGGCTTCGCCGTACACGTCGACGGCGCCCGACTGCCCGACACCCACGAGGCGGCCGGGGCGGTCCGATTGATGCGGGTCGGACTGCAGACCCGCGCGGAGGACGAGGAGAGCCGCCCGGACGCCGCCCTCACCTTCGTCGTCGACGTCTCCGGCTCGATGGGCGAACCCGGCCGGCTCGATCTGGTGAAGGACGCGCTGCACACCCTCGTGGACCAGTTACGTCGCACCGACTCCATCGCGATCGTCGAGTTCAGCGACGAGGCCCGGGTGATCCGGGAGATGACCCGGGTCTCCGACGCCGACGAGCTGCACGACGCCGTCGACTCCCTCCGTACGCGGGACAGCACGAACCTGGAGGCCGGCCTGGTGCTCGGCTACCGGGTGGCCCGCGACGGGTTCCGGTCCGGCGCGACGAACCGGGTGATCGTGCTCTCCGACGGGCTCGCCAACGCCGGCCGGACCGAAGCGGAGCCGATCCTGCGCCGGGTACGCGACGAGGCGGCGAAGCAGATCGCCCTGCTCGGCGTGGGCGTCGGCAGCGAGTACGGCGACGAGTTGATGGAGCAGTTGGCCGACAAGGGCGACGGATTCGTGGTGTACGCCAGCGAGCGCGCCCAGGCCCGGAAGGTGTTCGTCCGGCAACTGCCGGCGACGTTGAGCGTCCGGGCCTTGGACGCGAAGGTGCAGGTGAGCTTCGAACCGAGCGTGGTGCGGTCCTACCGACTCATCGGGTACGACAACCGGGCGATCAACGACGAGGACTTCCGCGACGACCGGGTCGACGGCGGAGAGGTCGGCCCCGGACACAGCGTCACGGCGCTGTACGCGGTGCGGCTGGCCGACGAGGCGTCCCCGTCCGCGCGGGTCGCCCGGGTGCAGGTGCGCTGGACCGATCCGCACGACCGCAAGGCCGCCGAGACGTACGGGTCGGTGACCGTCGGCGACCTGAACCGGGCGTTCGGCGCGGCGTCGCCACGGTTGCGGACCTGCTACGCGGCGGCCTACTTCGCCCAGGCGCTGCAGGGCGGCCCGTACGGCCGGGAGGTGCGCCTGGGTGACCTGGCGACGATCGCCGAGGAGGCGGCCGCCGCCAGCGAGGACGCGGAGGTGAAGGAGCTGGCGCGGGTGATCCGGCTCGCCGACGAACTGCGCTGATCGGTGGCGAGGCACGCGGCAGCGCCCGGCGCCCGCCAGAGACCGGCCGGTCAGGCGTCGTCGACGGGGATGTGATGGACCAGTTCGGCAGCGATGACCGCCGGAACCAGGTGCGGCTCGCAGGTGAGGTAGTAGGCGTCGTGCTTCAGCGCCGCCCACACGGCGTGGGCGCGGGCCAGGTCGCCCTTGGTCAGGCGCACCGTGGTGGCGGCCTGGGCCGCATCGGGGGCGGACAGCGGCAGCACCGTCACGCCGGGCAGGGTGGCCAGGACGCCGAGCCGGGCGGCGGCAGGCCGATCACTGGTCTGCGCGTACGCCTCGAGCAGCGCGACGGTGGGCAGGCCGACGTAGGCACCCTCGTCGGCGATGTCGACCAGCAGCTCACCGACGTGCACGTGGCCGCGGGAGTAGGACAGCATGGCGGAGGCGTCCAGGATCGCCCGGATCTCGATCTCGCCGGCGGGCATCAGGCAGCGGTGGTGGAATCCGCGTCGGGCCAGGTACCGTCCCGGAGCATGTCCCGGCGCCGGGCGTTCTCCGCCCGCTGCTCAGCGGTGAGGGGAGAAAGCTTGCCGCGTACGCCTGCGACGCCGTCGTCCGTCACGTCGATGCCGACCGCCCGCAGCATCGCCGCGGTCGCGGCGGCCCGGTCCATCCGAGCGCGCAACGCGTCGGTGACCGCCGCCGAGGCGTTCTCTTCCCGCTCCAGGTAGGCCGCGACGTCGTCCGGCAGACTGACCGTCACACGCTTCGTCATACTCAGATCATACTGCCGGGCGGGCGAGCCGGAAGACGTGCCGCGCGGGTCCGGCCGCGGCCAGGGTCAGCGTGCGGTCTTCGCGTATTCCCGCGGTCGGGTGCGCTCGGGGTCGACCCCGACCAGCTCCGCGAAGCGCGGGTCGACGGCGAGCAGCGGGCGGGGCCCGAACACCGCCATCGCGGTCAGCAGCTCCTCGGTGCCCCGCTCACTCCACGCGGGCCGCCGCTCCGGCGCCAGCTCGGCGTACGTGCGACGGTGCCGGCGCAGCAGCCGGCGTGCGGCCGCCCCGGTCTCCGGCACCTCGCACAGCCACCAGCCGCCGAGCACCGTGGCCAGACAACACAACAGCAGGCCCACCACGGACGCCGGCCCGCCGGCCGTGCGCCCCTCGACCGCGCTGTCCACCAGCCGGATCACCCCGACCGCGGCGACCGCGAACAGCGGCAAGGTGCCCAGCGCCAGGCGCCGCCGCTGCCCCGGGGTCAGCAGCCAGCCGTCGCGGACCAGCCGGCCCACCAGCCGGCGCAGCGCGCGGGCCACGCCGGGGTCGGCGAGCACGGCGGCCCAGGTCTGCGGCCGGCGCAGCGCGGCGTGCAGGGCACGCACCAGCGGGGCGGACCCGGACGGGGGCGGCCCGTCCACCGACAGGGTGGCCAGCTCACCGAGGTGCACCACTCCGGCCCGGCGCAACGCCGCCACGCCCACCTGGCAGGCCAGCCCCGCCCGGTCGCTGAGATAGGCCAGGTCGACGGCCGACAGCGGCTCGCCCCGGGTCCGCCACCCGACCAGCGCCCGCACGGACAGGGCGATCGCGAGGGCTCCAGCCACCCCCGCCACGTAGTCGAGGAGGAAGATCGGACCGCTGACACCCCAGAGCATGCCGACAAGTATTCACCGCCGTCCCGGTCCGGCCTCGATCCCCCGGGCGGGCGGCGTCAGTCGGCCCGGAAGCTGTTCACCCGCGCCTCGGCGGCGAGGACGGCGGCGGCGAGCGGCCCGGTTCGGGGTCGCCGGAAGTGCAGGCTGCGCAGCAGATTCTTCGTATTGGTCCGGGCCACCATCTGGGCGCGGCTGCGCGGCTGGTCGGCGCAGTCGGCCAGGCCGCCGAGCCACTCGGCGATCTCCTGCGCGGGCAGCAAGGACTGCTCGATGAGCGCATCCAGGACCGTGGCGATCCGCTCGTCCTCCTCGTCGGCGAAGATCGTCGCGCCGTTGTGCAGCAGGCCGCGCAGCGCGTCCAGCACGGCGCGGCAGGTGGCCGGGTCGGCCTCCGGGCAGCGGACCAGTTCGTCGAGGGCGTCCGCGCCGTGCGCGGCGGCGTGCGCCCAACCGCCCTCGTCGACGAGCCCGCGCAGATCCTGTTCCTGGCCGTGGTAGCGCAGCAGGGCGTCGCGTACCCGGGCGAACTGGTCGGCGGCGAGGAACGGGCGGCGGCGGTGCCGCTCCAGCACCAGCGCGACCACCAGCATGCTGAAGGTGCGGGTGAACACGCTCGGGTCACCCAAGCCGCCGATGCCGTGGAAGAGGTGCCGGTCGTCGATCAGCGTGTCGAGCAGGGTACGCAGCTCCTCCTCGGTGAGCCGGCCATCCGTGATGAAGGCGCGGAAGGTCGGGTACACGAGCTCGTCGCGCAGCTCCGGCGCGGGATCGCCGAGGTGGGCCAGCAGCGCCGGGACGAGGTCCGCCTCCCGCTCACCGGGGCGCAGCCGGTAGTCGTCGTCCTCGATCCGCCGCAGGTCCGTCAGCAGTCTGGTTCTGGTGTCGGTCAATCCCGGATCCCTCTCAGCATCGTCGTGATCTCCTCCGCCGCGAGGTCGGGTTCGTCGTGGCGGATGTCGTGGCCGCTGCGTCGCCGGGATCGCCGAGCCCGGCGACGAACACCACGGTCGGGGAGCCGGCCCGGGTGAACCGGTGGGCGACGGGGGCGGCGGTCACGGGCCGCAACTGTAGCGATCATGCTCGGCGAGCGCGTCGGAATATGATCAGCCCGCGTGGCGTACCTCGGCGTCCCAGATCTGCGACCACGGCCGCCGCAGCCCCCGGCAGACGTAGACGGGCAGGCCGTTCTCGTCGTTGTCGACGTCGACCCGCTGGTCGATCCGGCCGGTCTCGGCGACCTCGGTGAACCAGCGCCGGAGCTGGTCGGGGCGGGCCCAGCCGACCGCGATCACCACGTCGGCGTCCTCCGGTGGGCGGCCGAATCCGGCCATGCTGTTGTGCCCCGAGTAGGCCCGCGGCAGGCCGCGCTGCGGCCCGTACCGGGCCACCGCGCCCGCCTCGCCGTAGTTGGCGGTCAGGATCACCACCCGCGTCCGCTGCTCCGGTGGCAGGCCGCGGTGGACCGCGGCGAGCGAATCGGCGAACGCCGGCCAGCCGATGGTCTCGCCGGCGTCGTAGTTGACGTCGACCACGAAGCCGGGCAGCCGATCGGCCGGCAGGGTGGGCAGCAGCAGGACCGCGCTGCCGGTCACCGCCACGGCGGCGCCGGAGGCGACCAGCGCCCGCCGGGCGGGCACGGCGCCGCGGCCGGCCCACTCGGCGGTGACGACCGCGCCGGCGGCGGTGACCACCAGCAGCAGCGGGGCGTCGTAGTAGCCCTTGCCGCCGGCGAGCAGCACGACGGCGAACACCACCAGCCAGGCCCAGCCGATCGCCCGGTACGCCCGCCAGGCCGGGCGGCGCAGCAGCGCCACCAGCCCGGCGATCCAGACCGGCACCGCGACCGGGCTGATGATGACCAGTTGCAACTGCAGCACGTCGAGACGGCCGCTGTAGGAACTGTCGCCGCCGGCGATCGAGGACGCCACGGACAGCTGGGGGAAACCGTGCGTGGCCTGCCAGAGCAGGTACGGCGCGGCGAGCACGACGACGATGCCGGCGGCGGCGTACACCCACCGGTCGCGCAGCAGCCGGCGCGGCCCGCCGACGGCCACCCCGGCCAGCAGACCCACGGCGAGCAGGGCGGGCAGCAGCTTGTTCAGCATGCCGACGCCGAGCGCCAGGCCGACGCCAAGGGCCCAACGGGTGTCGCCGGTACGCAGCATGCGCACCGCACACCAGGCCGCGACGAGCCAGACCAGCAGGTCGACGGTGGTGGTGCTGAGCAGGTGCCCGGGGGCGAGCACGATGCCCGCCACCGCGGCGAGGAAGGCGGCGAACAGCTGCCCGCCCCGACCGCCGCCGAACTCCCGGGCGATCGCCGCGACCACCACGACCGCCGCGCCGGCGATCAGCGCCGACGGCGTACGCAGCAGCACCAGGTTGCCCGGCGCGACGGTGTCCATCAGCCGGGCCAGGGCCGGCACCAGCGGGCCCTGGTCGACGTATCCCCAGTCGAGGTGCCGGCCGCAGAGCAGGAAGTACAGCTCGTCGCGGTGGTAGCCGTAGCGGCCGGCGAGCAGCAGCAGCACGGCGCTGACGGCGCCGCCGACCAGCCACGGCCCGACGGTGCGGGGCCCGCGCGGCGGCGCGGGCGACACCGGGGGCGCGTCGCGGGAATCCAGGTCGGTGGCGGATTCGACCATGCGTCCATGATGGGCGCGGCCGGCGCCGCGCGGGGTCCCGCCCGGGCGGCCGGCGGGTCACAGTTCGGGTACGGGTGATGCCGGAAACCGGGTCGCCGCGGGGCGGACCGGCCGGTTAGCGTGCGCGGCATGCGGATCCGCGAGTTCACCGAGGCCGACTGGGCGCAGGTGTGGCCGATCGTCGAGGACGTCATCACCGCCGGGGAGACCTTCCCGTACGACCCGGCGTGGCCCGCGGAGGTCGCGTACGACGTGTGGGTGGAGCGGCCGCCCGGCCGGACGGTGGTTGCCGAGGACGACGGGAAGATCCTCGGCACCGCGAAGATGGGCACCAACCGACCCGGGCCCGGCGCGCACGTGGCCACCGCCAGCTTCATGGTCGCCGCCCACGCGCGGGGCCGCGGCGTCGGCCGGGCCCTGGCCGAGTACGCCCTGGACTGGGCCCGCCACCGGGGCTACGCCGCGATGCAGTTCAACGCCGTGGTGGAGAGCAACGAGGCGGCCGTGCAGCTGTACCGGCGGCTCGGCTTCGCGGTGATCGGCACGGTGCCGGAGGCGTTCGCGCACCCGAGCCTGGGCCGGGTGGGACTGCACGTCATGCACCGCGCCTGTGACCGGGCCGATGCGCGACGATGGGCCGATGAGAGCTGAGCCGATCGAGCTGGCCGCCGCCCTGGGGCGCTTCGACCAGTTGTGGAGTCCGCGCATCGTCACCACCGTCAACGACTACGACGTCCGGATCGCCAAGGTGGCCGGCGAGCACGTCTGGCACTCCCACGACCACACCGACGAGTTCTTCCTGGTGCTCGACGGGGAGCTGCGCATCGCCCTACGCGACGGCGCGGACGACACCGAGCGGGAGGTGGTGCTGCCGCGCGGCGCGGTGTTCGTGGTGCCACGCGGGGTGGCGCACCGGCCGTCCGCGCCGGACGGCGCCTCGATCCTCATGTTCGAGCCGTCCGGCACGTCCAGCGTGGGGGACCGGCACGACGAGGTGCCCGGTCACGTGGACGCCACGACCGGGCACCGGCTCTGACCACTCGGGTCAGCGCCCCGCCGGCACCTGCTCAACGGGCCCCGACGGGGCGTCGACCGGCCAGCGCAGCCGGCGTACGCCGGGCACGGCGGCGGTGCCGGCGCAGGCGAGCAGCACCAGCACGCCGGCCACGGCGAGCGGCGTCGACGGGCCCCAGGCGCGGGCGGCGAGCGGGGCGAGGGCGTACCCGAGTGGCATGGCGCCCAGCGACATCAGCCAGTCGTACGAGGTGACCCGGGCGAGCACGTCGGGCCGGAACTGGCCCTGCACCACGGTCTCCCAGACCGGGTTGAGGAAACCCAGCGCCACCAGCGCGAGGCAGTACGCGGCGACGCTCACCGGGGCGGGCGCGGCGACGGCAAGCAGGAGCAGCGGCGCCGCGTACGTGGCCAGGGCCAGGTTGCCGAGCAGCACCGGCCGGGCGGGGCGTACCCGGGCGGCGAGCAGCGACCCGAGCAGCAGGCCGACCGCGCCGCCCTGCTGCAGCAGCACCCAGACGCCCTCCCCGCCGAGGCGGTCGACGGCGACCACCGGGCCGACGGTGAGCAGCACGGCGGCGGCGCCGTTCCACACGCCGTGTGCGAGCAGGCTGCTCCAGTACCAGTCGCGGGAGCGGACCTCCCGCCAGCCGAGCAGCAGGTCGGCGCGGAGCGACCGATGCGGGACGGCCACGTGCCGGACCCGGATGACCGACAGCACGGCGGCGCTGACCGCGAACGAGGCGGCGTCGAGGACGAAGGCCCAGCCCGGGCCCGCGGTCCAGATCAGCAGGCCGGCCAGGGCGGGCCCGGCGAGCCGGCTGGCGTTGGCGGTGACGCCCATCAGGGCGTTGGCCCGCTGCCGCCCCTCGGCGTCGACGGTGCCGGCGACGAGCGGGGACGCGGTGGGGATGGCGAAGGCCGAGGCCGCGCCGCCGACGGCGGAGGCGACCGCGAGGTGGGCCAGCGCGGGGGCGTCGCCGAGCAGTTCGACGCCGACGACCAGTTGGGCGGCGCAGCGCACCAGGTCGGTCACGATGGCCACCCGGCGGGCGTCGAACCGGTCGGCGACCACGCCGCCGAGGGGGAGCAGCAGCAGCCGCGGCACCATGGCGCAGCCGAGGACGACGGCGAGGGCGGCGGTCGAGCCGGTGGCGCGGAGCACGGCCAGGGCCAGGGCGGTGGGGACGACGGCGTCGCCGAGGGCCGAGACGGTACGGCCGAGGAAGAGCAGGCGGAAGGCGCGGAGCCGGAGGGGATGTGTCACTCCGGCAGGATACTTTGACGTCGAACCTTTCGACAACGAATATTTTGTTGACGGCGTACCGTGGACGGGTGATCGACCGCGACCGCACCGATGAGCACGTGGCGCGCTGGCTGCCCGTCCTGCCCGACCTGGATCCCGACGTGGAGGGCGCGGTCACCCGGATGTCGGTCCTCACCCGGCACCTGCGCGAGGTGAAGGACCGGGCCCTGGCCGAGCTGGACCTGCAGGAGAAGGAGTACGGCACCCTGCACGCCCTGGCCGGGCGCGGCGGCCGGGCCGCCCCCTCCGAGATCGCCAGCGACCTGCGCATGGCGCCCGCCTCGATCACCGCCCGGGTGGACGCGCTGGTCCGCCGCGACTTCGTCCGGCGGATCCCCTCCCCGGTGGACCGGCGGCGGGTCGACGTCGAGCTGACCGACGCCGGCCGGGCGGCCTGGCGGCGCGCGCTGGGGGTGGTCGGCGACGAGGAGCACCGGGTGCTCGGCGCGCTGACGCCGCAGGAACGGCGGTTGCTGTCGGACCTGCTGCGCCGCGTCGCCCTCGCCGCCGAGGGTCCGCCGGCCCGGCCCTGATCCACGCCCCCTGTCGGTGGGGCTGTCTAGGGTGGCCCGCAGATCAGCACACGCAGGCCCTGCGCATGTCCGGGAGGCCCCATGACCACGCTCAACGACCGACCGCACACCGCCCTGCTCGTCGTCGACGTGCAGAACGGCGTCGTGCGGCACGCGTACGACCGGAACCGGGTCGTCGCGAACATCGCCACGCTGGTCGACAAGGCGCGCGCCGCCGACGTCGATGTCGTCTGGGTGCAGCACAACAGCGAGCAGTTACCCACCGGCAGCAAGACGTGGCAGTACGTGCCGGAGCTCGTGCGGCGCGACTCCGAGCCGCTGGTGCAGAAGACGTACGGCGACTCCTTCGAAGACACCGACCTGGAGGCGGTGCTCGCCGAGCGCGGCATCGGCCTGCTCTTCGTGGCCGGGGCGCAGACCGACGCGTGCATCCGCTCGACGCTGCACGGCGGGCTCACCCGCGGCTACGACGTGACCCTGGTCGGCGACGCCCACACGACCGAGGACCTCTCGCCGTACGGCGCGCCCACGCCCGACAAGGTCATCGCCCACACGAACCTGTACTGGCAGTACCAGACGGCGCCCGGCCGGACCGCGGGCATCGTCGACACCGCCGACGTCGACTTCGCCGCCGCCGTGCCCGCCTGAGGCCGGGCGCAAACTGCCGTCGTCGCGGGAACTGGCGACGCCGCCCCAGCAGCACAGGCAGACCAGCCCGACGACCCGACAAGCCTCGACCCGGGGCGGCGCTTCGACGTCCCGACCCGCTCCCCGCCGGTGCGCCGGCTCCGGCCCCCGAAAGCCGGTTGACGGCGCGGTGAGGATCGAGCGGTGACGACCTGGACGACCTGCCCCACCCCACCCGACATCCCCGAAGCCGCGACCGTGCTGCGCGAGTACATGGCGGAGATGGTGCGCCGCTGGCACGGCCGCCCGGAACGGCCGGCGGAGGTGACCGAGGCGCTGGCCGACATGCCCAGCGACGACCTGGCTCCGCCCACCGGGCTGCTCCTGCTGGCCCGCCACGACGGGCAGCTCGCCGGGTGCGCCGGCCTGCGCTGGCGCCCCCGCTGGGCGGAACTCACCCGGGTCTACGTCCGCCCCGCCTACCGCGGCACCGGCGGCGGGGCCGCGCTGCTGGCCGCCGTGGAGGTGCACGCCCGGGCGGCCGGGGCGGACCGGATCCGGCTGGACACCCGCACCGACCTGGTCGAGGCCCGCGCCCTCTACGCCCGTCACGGCTACGTCGAGATTCCCGCCTTCACCGGGGGCCCGTACGCCCAGCACTGGTTCGAGAAGCTCCTGCCGGCCCGGGTTGACGAGGCCGTCGCCCCGCGCTAAAACAAGAAATCGAGGACTTGAGTCAGCTCGACTCAACTTGAACATCTTCGGCTAGGAGAACCGAGGAGGCACGGCCATGTTGATGCGTACCGACCCGTTCCGTGAGATCGACCGGCTCGCCGAGCAGTTCTTCGGCACCACCGCCCGGCCGGCGGTCATGCACCTCGACGCGTACCGCGACGGCGATTACTTCTACGCCGCATTCGACCTGCCCGGCGTCGACCCGGACAGCATCGACTGCACGGTCGAACGCAACGTGCTGACGGTCCGCGCCGAGCGACGCCGGCCTACCGGGGACAAGGTCGAGCTGATCGCCGCCGAGCGGCCGATGGGCACGTTCACCCGGCAGCTCTTCCTCAGCGACACTCTCGACACCGACAAGCTGGAGGCCGGCTACGACAACGGGGTGCTGACTCTGCGCATCCCGATCGCCGATCGGGCCAAGCCGCGTCGGATCAGCGTCACCACGACCGCCAACGGCAACGGCCGCAAGCAGATCAGCGCCTGACCAGGCCCCAGCAGAGGTCAGTGCTGGTCGTCGGCTCCGGTGGGTCTATCCGGGGCGGACACCCCCACCGGCGTCCGCCCCGGATAGAGCCGGGCCAGCGCGTGGGCGGTGGCGGTGAGCCGCTCCCGCAGCTCGGCCGGCGCCAACACCTCCACCTCCGCGCCGAGCTTGAGCAGCTCGGTGTGGGCGTGCTTCACCGACTCGATCGGCACGGTGGTCTCCAGCCAGCCGTGCTCGTCCGGGTCACCGGCCGCCGCCCGGGCCGCCCGGCTCATCTCGGGCGGGAAGACGTGCTGCGTGAACTCCAGCGCGGCCACCGTCATCCGCACCCGGGCCTGCCCACGGTAGACGTCCCGCTCATAACGCGCGGTCCACTCCCGCCAGTAGTCGGCCAGGTCGAAGCCGGCCGGCCGCGCGTACCGCTCGTCGCGCACCACCACGTCGAGCACCGCGCCGACCCGGTAGGTGCGCAACTGCTCGCCGCACCGGGCCACCAGATACCAGCGGCCCGCCTTGAGCACCACCCCCAGCGGGGCCACCACACGGGTCACCTCGCGCGGGGCCCGCCAGCGCCGGTAGCGGATCTCCACCAGCCGGTCCTCCCACACCGCCCCGGCCAACGCGGCCAGGTGCGGGGTGGGTTCGGGCTGACGGAACCACCCGGGCGCGTCCAGGTGGAACCGCTGCCGTACCCGACCGCTGCGGTCGGCCAGCTCGTCGGGGAGAGCGGCGAGCAGTTTCAGCTCGGCCGCGGCCATCACCGGCCCGAGGCCCAGCTCGGCGGCCGGGCCGGGCATCCCGGCCAGGAACAGCGCCTCCGCCTCCGGCGCGGTCAGCCCGGTCAGCCTAGTCCGGTAGCCCTCCAGCAGCCGGTACCCGCCGGCCGGGCCCCGGTCGGCGTACACCGGGACGCCGGCGGCGCCGAGCGACTCCACGTCCCGGTAGACGGTCCGGACGGAGACCTCCAGGGCGTCGGCGAGCTCCTGGGCGGTCATCCGCCCCCGGGTCTGCAGGAGCAGCAACAGGGACACCAGGCGGCTGGCACGCACCCGCCGACGGTATCCCGGCCCGGAAAACCGCTGGTGGCCGGCCGGTGGGCGGGCACAGCCGGCCCGGTCGGCGACGCCGACCCGCAGGAGCCGGTGTGACGTTCGTCGGATCCTCCTCGGGCGCGCCTCGTCGCGATTCACCCCGTCGGCTGAGAGCCTTTCTCACATGTTGCGTCCCGAGGTGCTGCCCCGCGGGTCGGTGCTTCCCGCCCTGGACGGCGGGCCGGCCGACTTCACCGAGGCGTGGCTGCGCAACCGCCGGCTGTCGGAGCACACCCGCGACGCGTACCGGCGGGACGTGGCCGGCTGGCTGAGCTGGTGCGCCGGCCGCGGCCTCGACCCGCTGCGGGCCACCTTCCTCGACGTCAACGCCTACGGCCGCGAGCTGGAGGCGACGCTGGCCGTGCGCAGCGGCCGGCCGCTCACCCCGGCCACCGTCGCGCGCCGGCTGTCGGCCCTGTCCAGCTGGTACGACTTCCTGGTCAAGCTGCGCGCGGTCGACGCCAACCCGGTCGCCGCCGCCGACCGGCCCCGGGTCGACCGGGACCACTCCGCCACCGTCGGCCTGACCCCGGAGGAGGTCGACGCGCTGCTCGCGGCCGCCGAGGCGGACACCGGTCCGACCGCCGCCCGCAGCCGGGCCGCCATCGCCCTGCTGGCCGACCTGGGCCTGCGGGTCGGCGAGCTGATCTCGCTGGACCTGACCGACCTGGGCGCGGAACGCGGGCACCGCAGCGTCCGGTTCGTCGGCAAGGGCGGCAAGGTCCGTCGCCGCGCGCTCACCCCCGGCACGGCGTACGCCCTGGACGCCTACCTGGCCGCCCGGGCCGCCGCGCAGGGGGTGACCGTGCCCGAGCTGACCGGGCCGCTGCTGGTCACCGCCACCGGCGCCCGGCTGGACCGGCACGCGGTGTTCCGGCTGGTGCGCCGGCTCGCCCGGGCCGCCGGGATCCCGGCCTGGGCGAAGCTGTCCCCGCACTCGCTGCGGCACGCGTTCGCCACCACCGCCCGCGCGGAGGGGGTGCCGCTGGAGGACGTGCAGGACGCGATGGGGCACGCCGATCCGCGCACCACCCGCCGCTACGACCGGGACCGGCACAACCTCGACCGGGACCCGGCGTACGTCATCTGGGCCGCCCGGGCCCGCCGCCGCAGCTGACCCGCCACGGAGTCCTCGAAGTTCGCGCCGGCGCCGCTCTTGACGGAGTGAGTACTCACTCCGCATGCTGGGTGGCATGGCAGATCCCGCCCCCCACCGGCGCCGCGCGCCCGGCATGAGCCCCGACCAGCGCCGGGCCATGATCGTGCGGGCCGCGTTGCCGCTGCTCGCCACCCACGGCGCGGCGGTCACCACCGCCCAGGTCGCCCGCGCCGCCGGCATCGGCGAGGCGACCGTCTTCCGCGCCTTCCCCGACAAGGACGCGCTGCTCGACGCCTGCGTCGCCGAGGCGCTGCACCCCGGGGCCGCGCTCGCCGACCTGGCCGCGATCCCCCTGGCGCAGCCCCTCGGCGACCGGCTCACCGCCGCGGCCACGGCCCTGCGCGCGCACCTCGACCGGATCGGCGCGGTGCTCGCCGCCGCCCACGCCGCCGGCCGCCCCGGCCGCGGGCAGCGCGACGTCCCGCCGGTCCGCGACCGCGCTTCGGGCCGGGAGGAGTCGGTCGACGCGGTCCGGGCCGCCGTCGCCGCGCTGTTCGCGCCCGAGGGGCACCGGCTGCGGCTGCCCGCCGACCAACTCGCCGTCCTGTTCCTGGCCGTCCTGGTGCCCAGCCGCACCCCACTGGCCGGCGCCGCGCCGACCCCGGCCGAACTGGTCGACCTGTTCCTGCACGGCGCGCTCGCGCCGGCCGACCCGGAGGAGAACCGATGAGCGTCACCCTCAACCACACGATCGTCCCGGCTCGGGACCACCGGGCGGCGGCCCGGTTCTTCGCCGACGTCATGGGGCTGCCGGTGCTGCCGCCGGCCGGGCGCACCGGCCACTTCGCCCCGGTACGGGTCAACGACCAGCTCACGCTGGATTTCATGAGCGTGCCCGCGCCTGAGGGCCACCACCTGGCCTTCGACGTGGACCCGGACACCTTCGACGCGATCCTGGCCCGGCTGCGTCAGGGCGGGGTGCCGTACGGCAGCGAGCCCGGCGCACCGGACAACGGGCGAACCGACCATCCACTGTGCGCCCGGGGGCTGTTCTTCCGGGACGACTCCGGCAACCTCTACGAGGTGATGTCCCCGGCGTGACCGACGCCGGCGAAGGTCAGCGCCGGCCGGTGCCCCGCTGCCGGGCGTCGTAGTCGCGCCGGGCCCGGTCGACCAGGTCGAGGTTGGTGGCCGACCACTCGGCGAGGGTGGCGAACAGCGGCGCGAGGCTGCGGCCCAGCTCGCTGATCTCGTACTCGACGCGGGGCGGGACCTCCGCGTAGTAGGTGCGCACCACCAGGCCGTCGCGTTCCAGCTGCCGCAACCGTTGGGTGAGCACCTTGGGGGTGATGGTGACCAGCCGGCGTTCCAGCTCGACGAACCGTTGCCGCCCGTACTCGTGCAGTGCCCAGAGGATCGGAGTGGTCCAGCGGCTGAACACGATGTCGACCACGGGTGCGATCGGGCAGGCCAGCTCCGGGTCGAGCTCCGCCGGGGACATCGGCGCGGTGGTGCTGGTCACAATCGCCTCCCAGGCCATTACTTTCCTCTAGGTACCTACTATACGCAGGCGATTAGCGTCTTCGGTGTCCAGACAAGACATCGAGAGGAACAGATCATGATCGTGGTGACGGGAGCGACGGGCAATGTCGGACGGCCGCTGGTGCGGGCGCTCGCGGCGGCCGGCGAGCAGGTGACCGCCGTGTCGCGGCAGGTCGCGCCGGCCGAGCAGCCGCCCGGCGTACGAGTCGTCCCGGCCGACCTGACCGACCCGGCCGGCCTGAAGCCGGCGTTCGACGGCGCCGACGCGCTGTTCCTGCTGCTCACCGGCGAGTTGCTGGCGACCGACCCGGGTGACCTCCTCGCCGCCGCACGCGACGCCGGCGTGCGGCGGGTGGTTCTGCTGTCCTCCCAGGGCGTGGGCACCCGGCGCTACCCCCCGCACGTGGAGGAGGCGGTCCAGGCATCCGGGCTGGAGTGGACGGTGCTGCGGCCGAGCGGGTTCCACACCAACACGCTCGCCTGGGCGGAGACGGTACGCGGGGCCCGGATGGTGGCCGCGCCGTTCGGGGACGTCGGGCTGCCGTTCGTCGACCCGGCCGACGTCGCCGAGGTCGCCGCCGTCGCACTACGTGGGGACGGTCACGGCGCCGCCACGTACGAGTTGACCGGTCCGGCGCCGGTCACGCCCCGGCAGCAGGCGGCGGCGATCGGCGGCGCCCTCGGCGAACCGGTTCGGTTCGTGGAACTGAGCCACGCCGAGGCGCGGGAGCGGATGCTGCCGTTCATGCCCGAGCCCGTCGTGGCGACCACCCTCGGCATCCTGGGTACGCCGTCACCGGCCGAGCAGCGGGTCAGCCCGGACGTCGAGCGGTTGCTGGGACGGGCGCCAGGTACCTTCGCCGACTGGGCGGCGCGGAACGTGGCCGCCTTCCGCTGACCGAGCGGCTCGCCGGGCGGTCAGCCGCCCGGCGAGCCGGCCCGTGGTCAGCCCTGCGGACGGGGGCAGACGCAGAACGGCTGGCCGATCGGGTCGAGCAGCACGGTCCACCGCTCACCGCCCGGCTGGAACTCCGGCTTCGTCGCCCCGGCCGCCACGAATTCCTTCTCGGCGACGGTCACGTCGTCGACGTACACGTCCAGGTGGTAGCGCTTGCCGGCGGTGGCGTCCGGCCAGGCCGGCGGCGCGTACCCGTCGACCAGGCCGAAGCCGATGGAGGTCCCGTCCTTGCTGATCATCGCGTATTCGGCCTGGCTGTGGGTGATCTCCCAGCCCAGGACACGGGAGTAGAACCCGGCGTGGGCGGCCGGGTCGGAGCTGTCGAGGTTGACCATCGCGAGGTCGGCGTGCACTGTCATGCCAGCTATCCTGCCGACAGATCCTGACATCCTCTGGCAGGTACCGGGCCGATCTTTCAAAACACCGGGGTCGAGGCGCGCGTGTTCCACGAGCGGTGACCGACGCGATGTGCCTGCGCGGGGACGTATCGGGCGCATACGGTCGATCCCGATGGGCAAGGAGCAGCCATGGAGCCGACCGGCCCGGCCCCGCCGGCCGGTCCGCAACGGCCTGATACTGGGTGGGCTCGGGCTGGGTCTGTGCCTGATCGGCGTGGCCGGCCTGGGTGTCTGGAACGTGCAGATGATGATGCAGGCCAACGGCCCGGTGCGGGACACCGCCGACGCGTTCCTGCGGGAGGTGGCGAGCGGCGACACCGACAAGGCGTACGAGAAGCTGTGCCGCAACGCGCGCAGCCGGTGGAGCGCGGTCGGCTTCGGCAGCTGGGTACGCACCCCGCCGCAGGTCAGGGGCTACCAGATCACTGACGTGTCGGTGGCCACCCAGCGCGGCATCCCGCGCGCCACGGTGAAGGCTCGGCTGACCCGGGAGGGGGGCGCCAGTGAGGAGCGCACCCTGTCGGTGGTGCAGGAGGACGGCAAGTGGCGGGTGTGCGGGGACCCGTTCTGAGCTCAGCCGGGCGGGGACGACACGGTGGGCGGCGGTGTCCTATGGTGTCGACACCACGACTGGCGAGGGTGGGTCACCACCGGGGAGTGCGGGTCGGGGGCGTCGACCGCCTGGGTGCCCCTCATCGACGAGATGAGGAACCACATGTCCATCGCCCCGGCCGGTCGTCATCGGATCCTGCACCTGTCTGACACCCACGTCACCGCCAGCGGGGTGGACGAGGACGGCGTGGATGCCGTGGCGGCACTCGACCGCATCCTGCACGACGTGCGGTTCGTGCCGGGCATCGACCTGGTGGTCGTCAGCGGGGACATCGCCGACGACGGGTCAGTCGCCGGCTGCGCCGCCGTGCGGGCCAGGGTCGGCCGGTTCGCCCGGGACCGGGGGATCCCGCACGTCTACTGCCCCGGCAACCACGACACCCGCGAGTCGTTCGCCGCGGTGCTGGGCACCGGTCACCTGGCCGCGGACGGCGCCGACGTGGGCCAGCCGGCCGACCTCGGGTCCGGCCAGCGGGCGGCCGTGAGCGTGATCCGCGGGCTGCGGGTGGTGACGCTCGACAGCCTGGTGCCCGGGGCGGTGCACGGCGTGGTCGGTGACGAGCAGCTGCGGTGGCTGCGGTCGGTGCTGGCCCGGCCCGCCGAGGCCGGCACCGTCGTGGTGCTGCACCACCCGCCGATCGCGCTGCCCTTCTCGCCGCTGATGGGCTCGGTCAACCTGCGCGACGCCGAGCAGCTCGCCGCGGCCGTTGCCGGCGGCGACGTGCGGGCGGTCCTCTGCGGGCACTACCACCTGCAGCTGTCCGGGTCGCTGGCCGGCGTTCCGGTGTGGGTCACACCCGGCGTGGTCACCCGCATCGACCTCACCGCGCCACCGCGGCTGGAGCGGGCCGTCACGGGCGCCGGCGCGTCCGTCGTCGACCTCGGGGGTCCCGGGTCGCCGATGTTCCACACCCTGCACGCTCGCGACCCGCAGGCCGGCCGGCAGGTCTACCTGGTCGACGCGGTGTCGGGCGTGGACGTGCCCGGGGAGTGACGGCCCCGGCCGGTCAGCCGCGCGGGCCGAGGTCGCCGGAGCGGTAGTGCCGGCGGCAGAGGACCTGGTAGCGCACGTCGGCGTCGTCCACGGTGTCGCCGATGACGACCTGCTCGCCCTCGCGGACCACCCGCCCGTGGACGACGCGGGCGTTGAGCAGCCCCTCCCGGCCGCACCAGCAGAGCACCTCGACCTGGATGCGGGCCACCTCGTCGGCCAGCTCGAACAGCCGCTGGGCGGCCGGGAACAGGCAGGAGCGGAAGTCGGTGGCCAGGCCGAACGCGTACACGTCGACGTCGTAGTCGTCGACCAGCTCGGCCATCTGCTCCACGTGCTCGAGGTTGTAGAAGGACGCCTCGTCGCAGATCAGGTAGTCGACGCGTATCCCGTCGGCGAGCGCGTCGCGGACCAGGTCGCGCAGGTCGAGTGAGTCGGTGACCTCGATGGCGGCGTGCGCCAGGCCGATGCGGGTGGTGACCTGCGGGCCGAGCGACCGGTCGATGCGGGTGGTGACCAGGCCGCGGCGGCCCTGCCGGGCGTGGTTGTAGTTCATCTGCAGGGCCATCGTGGACTTGCCGCAGTCCATCGGCCCCCAGAAGAACTTCAGCGCGGCGGCGTGCAGCGGCCGCCCGTCGACGCCGCGCGCGGCGGCGCAGCCGCCGGCACGGTCGTCGCCGGAGCCGGAGAGGGGCCGGGCCAGGCAGATCGGGGCGGCGGCGTCGTCGGTCACGTCGGGGCAGCCTAGTCGATCGACCGCCCCCGATCAGGCCGGTGCGCCGCCGGCTTACAGCACCCGGGGCGGGGTGTTGCCGGCGGCGACGACGGCCCGGCGGATCGGCACCGCCGCGAGCAGCGCGAACCCGAGGACGAAGAAGATCAGCAGGGAGACCAGGCCCACCCGGTACGAGGCGGTGAGCTGGAACACCAGCCCGAAGGCGAGCGGTCCGAGCCAGCTGGTGCCCTTGTCGCTGATCTCGTAGAAGCCGTAGTACTCGCCTTCCTTTCCGGTGGGGATGAGCTGGCTGAACAGTGACCGGCTCAGCGCCTGGCTGCCGCCGAGCACCAGCCCGATGCAGCCGCCGAGCACCATGAACGGCAGTGGCGCCTCGGCGGGCAGCCGGAACGCGGCAATGATCACCGCGGTCCACAGCACCAGGGACAGCAGCACGGTCTTCCAGGCGCCGATGCGCCGGGCGAGGGCGCCGAGGGCGAGCGCCCCGCCGAAGGCGAGGAACTGCACCAGCAGGATCGTCACGATCAGGGTGCTCTGCTCGAGCTTCAGCTCCTCGGTGCCGTACTGGCTGGCCAGGGTGATGACGGTCTGGATGCCGTCGTTGTAGACCAGGAAGGCGAGCAGGAAGAACAGCGTCAGCGGGTACGCCTTGATCTCCCGCAGGGTGCGGCCGAGCTGCTTGAATCCGTCGGTGAGCACGTTGCCGCCGCCGTGCAGCGCCGCGGCGGTGGGGTGTTCGCGCAGCCAGCGCAGCGGCAGCAGGGTGAACGCGGCCCACCACACGCCGGCCGAGACGATGGACCAGCGGGCCAGGTCCAGGGTGCGCTGTGGGTTGCCCTCCTCGCTGAGCATGCTGACCGCGACCAGGTTCAGCGCGAGCAGCAGCCCGCCGCCGAGGTAGCCGATGGCCCAGCCGCGGCTGGAGATGGCGTCGCGGTCGTCGGGGCCGCCGAGTTGCGGCAGGAACGAGTTGTAGACCACGACGGCCGCGCCGAAGGAGATGTTGGCGATCAGGAACAGCGCCCCGCCGAGCAGGTACCGCTCGCCGGTGACGAAGGCGAACGCGATGGTCGCCCCGGCGCCGGTGAACGCCGCGGCGGCCAGCAGCCGTTTCTTGTGCGTCGACCGGTCGGCGATCGCTCCGATCACGGGCAGCACGAACACGGTGAGGAACACCGACAGCGAGATCAGGTACGGGTAGTAGGAGCCGGCGGCGACCCGGATGCCCAGCGGGTGCACGTACCCGTGGCAGCTGTCGGCGCCCAACTCGCAGCCGGCGGCCAGTTCGGTGACGGTGGTGAGGAACGGCCCGAGGAACACCGTGATCACGGTGGTCTGGAAGGCGGAGTTCGCCCAGTCGTAGAAGTACCAGCCGGTGCGTTCGCGGCGGGTGCTGCCCGGGCGGGCGGGCTCGGCGACGGCGGGGGTGACCGTTTCGGCCATCGGGGTCCTTCGATTCAGGCGGCCCAGTGGCCGCGGCTGCGGTAGACGTCGCGCAGCACGCCGACGTGATCGGTCATGATGCCATCCACACCAAGATCAAGTAAGTCGTGCATGTCGGCAGGTTCGTCGATCGTCCAGACGTGCACCTGCAACCCGAGCCGGTGGCAGTAGGCGAGGAACCGCCGGTCGACCACGGGGATGCGGCCGTACCGGACGGGGACCTGGGCGGCGACCACGGACGGGGGCAGCCGCAGCGGCCGCCCGTGCAGGGAGGCCATCCGCAGCCGGGCCACCGCGCGCATGCCGAGGCTGGTGGCGACCTTCGGCCCGGCCAGGGCGCGCAGCCGGGTCAGCCGGGCGTCGCTGAACGAGGCGAGCAGCACCCGGTCGGCGGCGCCGGCCCGGGTGACCGTGTCGACGGTCGGTTCGACGCCGCCGTCGGCCTTGACGTCGACGTTGAACCGGACCTCCGGCCAGGCGGCGAGCACCTCGTCGAGGCGGGGCACGACGGCGGCGCCGCCGACGCGTACCGAGGCGAGGTCGGCCCAGCGCAGGTCGGCGATGCGGCCCCGTTCGCCGGTGACCCGGCGCAGGGTGGCGTCGTGGAAGATCACCGGCACGCCGTCGGCGGTGGCGTGCACGTCGGTCTCCACGTACCGGTAGCCGAGGGCGATGGCGCGGGCGAACGCGGCGGCGGTGTTCTCGTCGCCGTCGGCCGCGCCGCCGCGGTGGGCGAAGGCCAGCGGCGCGGGGGCGTCCAGGTAGCCGTGACGGGGCTGCACGCCGGAAGTATGCCGCGCCTCGGTGGCGTCCCGGTGACAGGCCGACGTCGCCTCAACAAACTTCCCTAACCTTCCCTATCCTGCGTAGGATCGGGAACGATGAGTAATGACATGTACTCGGTGGAGCAGGTGGCCGAGCTGCTCGGGCTGCACGTACGCACCGTGCGCGGCTACATCCGCGCCGGCCGGCTGCGCGCGACGCGGATCGGCAAGCAGTACCGGATCTCCCGTGCCGACCTCGACGCGCTGACCGGACGGCCCGCGCCGGCGCCGCCCACCGGCGCACCGGCGCTGGAGGTGTCGAGCATCGTGCAGGTCGACGGTGTCGACCGGGCCGCCGCCGACCGGCTCGCCACGCTCGTGCTCGCCGGTGTCAACACCAACCACGACCCCACGCGCCCGCTGCGGGTGCAGACCGTCCACGACGAGGAGCGCCACCGTATGAAGATCATTGTGCTGGGCGACGCCGCCGCCACCGCTGACCTGCTGGGTCTGCTCGACGCGGTCCTGCACGGCGACAACGGCCTGCTCACGGGGGAGGCCGGCGATGCCTGACGTGCTCCAGGAGCGGGCCGGGGTGGCGGTGCTGGTGTGCGACCCGGCGGGGCCGCCGGTGACCACCACCGATCAGGCCCTCGACCTGATCGGTGGCGCGGCCTTCGGCGGCGCCGAGGTGGTGGCCGTGCCGGCGGACCGGCTCGACCCGCGCTTCTTCTCCCTCGGCACCCGCTTCGCCGGGGAGATCATGCAGAAGTTCGTCAACTACCGGCTGCGGCTGGTGGTCGTCGGGGACATCACCGGGCACCTCGCGGCCAGCGCGGCGCTGCGCGCCCTGGTGGCCGAGTCCAACCGCCACGACCACGTCTGGTTCGTACCCGATCTGGCCGCGCTCGACGCCCGGCTGACCGCCACCACCTGACCGCTTCGCCCCGCGTCGTGCGGTGCGGGGCGCGGGCGGTTCCGGGCATCAGCTCCGGTCGGGGCAGCAGGGCCAGCGGCCCCGCGTCGGTCAACGGCTCGGCCTGCGGCGGCGGTGGGCGCGGGCCGTGTCGGCCGGGCGGCCGGGGTCGACGTGGCGGGGCCAGTACGGCTCGTCGGGGCGCAGCGGCGCCAGGTTGTCGGTGATCGCGTCGATGATCCGATCGGTGGCCCGCCGGGCGGCGCCGGGCGTGCCGGGATCGAGGTGGCTCAGGACCACCGGGGTGCCGAAGTGCACCCGGATCACCGGTCGCCGCACGACCGCCCGGGCGACGGCCCGCAGCAGGCCCTTGGGCGCCCGGTACGGCAGCACCTCGTGGGAGCCCCACTGGGCGACCGGCAGGACCGGGGCGCCGCTGGCGAAGGCGAGCCGGGCGGCGCCGGTCTTGCCGCGTTCGGGCCACATTCCCGGGTCCAGCCCGATGCGCCCCTCCGGATACAGCAGCACCACCGAGCCGCCGGCCACGGCCGCGGCGGCGGCGTCCAGGGACTGGTGCACGGCGCTGGTGCCCCGGTCGACGCGGATGTGCCCAGCGCGGCGCATCAGCGGGCCGATGACGGGGGCGCGGAACAGCCCGCCGGTGGCCATGATCCGCGGGGCGACGCCTCGGGTCCGGCAGGCGGCGGTGAGGACCACGGGGTCGAAGGGGTTGATGTGGTTGGCGGCGAGGATCAGCGGCCCGTGGCGCAGGTCGGCCGGCACCTCGCCGGTGACCTCGAGGCGGCCGAGCAGGCCGACGACGCCGCGGGCGAGCAGTTGCGCGGCGCGCCACAGCAGCGGCGCCCGCCAAGGGGTGGTCGGGGTGTCCATCAGTGCTGGATGGTCGCACGTGTCGGGGTGGGCGCGAGACCCGATCCCGGGTCGGGTGGCCGAGGTGATCAGGGTCATTGGTCCCGGGGCGGGTCGGGCCCCCCGGCCCTGCCGATTCGTCTACGACGCCGAGTAGTATTTACTACGTCTCGTAGTACGCACAGCTGGGGGTTTCAGGTGGACGCGTTGGACGTCGCCCGCTGGCAGTTCGGTGTCACCACCGTCTATCACTTTCTCTTCGTGCCGTTGACCATCGGCCTGTCCGTGCTGGTGGCCATCCTGCAGACCATGTGGCACCGCACCGGCAAGGAGCGCTACCTCAAGCTCACCAAGTTCTACGGCAAGCTCTTCCTCATCAACTTCGCGATGGGCGTGGTCACCGGCATCGTGCAGGAATTCCAGTTCGGGATGAACTGGAGCGACTACTCCCGGTTCGTCGGGGACATCTTCGGCGCGCCCCTCGCCATCGAGGCGCTGGTCGCGTTCTTCCTCGAGTCGACCTTCATCGGGCTGTGGATCTTCGGCTGGGACCGGCTGCCCAAGCGGCTGCACCTGGCCGCCATCTGGGCCGCCGCGATCGGCACCAACCTGTCCGCGTACTTCATCCTGGCCGCGAACTCGTTCATGCAGAACCCCGTCGGGTACCGGGTCAACCCGGCCACCGGCCGGGCCGAGCTGACCGACTTCTTCGCCGTGCTCACCAACAAGGTCGCCCTGATCACCTTCCCGCACACCCTGTCCGGGGCGTTCCTGGTCGCCGGGTCGCTGATCGTCGCCGTCGGCCTGTGGCACCTCATCCGCAACCGCGGCAGCGCCGACACCGACGCCTACCGCTTCGCCAGCAAGTTCGGCTCCTGGGTGGTGCTCATCTCCTCGGCCATGGTGCTGCTCACCGGCGACATCCAAGGCAAGATCATGACCGAGGTGCAGCCGATGAAGATGGCCGCCGCCGAGGGCCTCTACACCACCGAGAGCCCCGCCTCGTTCTCCGTGCTCACCGTCGGCAGCCTCGACGGCAGCCGCGAGGTCTTCGCCCTCAAGATCCCGTACCTGCTGTCGTTCCTCGGCACCGGCGACCCCCACGGCACCGTGCAGGGCATCAACGACCTGCAGGCCCAGTACGCCGCCCAGTACGGCGCCGGCAGCTACACCCCGATCATCCCGGTCACCTACTGGAGCTTCCGGTTCATGATCGCCCTCGGGCTGGCCGCCGCCGCGATCGCCCTGCTCGTGCTCTGGACCCAGCGCAAGGGCCGCACCCCGCGCAGCAGGTGGCTGCTGCGCGCCGGCCTGGTCATGCCGCTGCTGCCGCTGCTGGCGAACTCGTTCGGGTGGATCTTCACCGAGATGGGCCGCCAGCCGTGGATCGTCTTCGGTGAGATGCTCACCCGCAACGGCGTGTCCCGCAGCGTCTCGCTGACCGAGGTGCTCACCTCGTTCACCGCGTTCACCCTCATCTACGCCACCCTCGCCGTGGTCGAGTTCAAGCTGCTGGTCCGCTACGCCAAGGCCGGGGTGCCCGACGTCACCCCGCAGCCCGTGGACGACGACACCGACGACGCCGAGCGCCCACTGGCGTTCGCCTACTGACCCCGGAGCCCATCGTGGAACTGACCACCGTCTGGTTTCTCCTCGTCGCCGTGCTGTTCACCGGCTACTTCATCCTCGAAGGCTTCGACTTCGGTGTGGGCATGCTGCTGCCCGTCCTCGGCCGCGACGACCGGGAACGCCGCGTCCTGATCAACACCATCGGCCCGGTGTGGGACGGCAACGAGGTGTGGCTGATCACCGCCGGCGGCGCCATGTTCGCCGCCTTCCCCGAGTGGTACGCCACCCTCTTCTCCGGCTTCTACCTGCCGCTGCTGCTGATCCTGCTCGCCCTGATCGCCCGTGGCGTCGCCTTCGAATACCGGCAGAAGCGTCCCGAGGCGTCCTGGAAGCGCCGCTGGGACCGGGCCATCTTCTTCGGCTCGCTGCTGCCGGCGATCCTGTGGGGTGTGGCCTTCGCCAACATCCTGCGCGGGGTGCCGCTGTCGGCCGACCACGAGTACGTCGGCGGCCTGCTCGACCTGCTCAACCCGTACGCCCTGCTCGGCGGGGTGACCACCCTGGGCCTGTTCCTCACCCACGGCGCGGTGTTCCTCGCCCTGAAGACCACCGGCGAGATCCGGGAGCGGGCCGGCGCCCTGGCCGTCAAGCTCGGCGCCGGCACCGCCGTGGTGGCGGTGGCCTTCCTGGCCTGGACCCTCAGCATCCGCTCCAGCGCGGCCGCCGTCGTGCTCGCCGCCGGCGCCACCCTCGCCCTGCTCGGTGGTCTCGCCGCCGCCCGGGTACGCCGGGAGGGCTGGGCGTTCACCGGCACCGCCGTGGCGATCGGCCTGGCCGTGGCGACTCTGTTCGCCGCGCTGTTCCCGAACGTGCTGCCGTCCACCCTGGACGCCGCCGGCACCCTGACCGCCAGCAACGCCGCGTCCACCCCGTACACCCTGAAGATCATGACCTGGGTAGCCGTGGTGTTCACCCCGATCGTGCTGGCCTACCAGGGCTGGACCTACTGGGTGTTCCGCAAGCGAATCGGGGTGGCCAACATCCCGCAGCACTGAGCGCCGACGCGGGGGCCCGGGCAACCCGTCGCCCCGGCCCCCGCGCACTACAGTGACCCTGTGACCGGTGAACCGTGGACCCACCTGTTCGGCAGCGCGACCCCGGTCGTCGGCGCCCCGCTGGGCGGCGGCGCCACCACCCCGGCCCTGGTGCGGGCCGTCACCGCGGCCGGCGGCTTCGGCTTCCTCCCCGCCGGCTACAAGACCCCCGACGCGCTCGCCGCCGACCTGGCCGACCTGCACGCCACCGGCACCCCCTACGGGGTGAACCTGTTCGTGCCCGGCCCCCGCGAGATCGACGAAACCGCCTTCCGCCGGTACGCCCGGCAGATCGCCGCCGAGGGCGAACCGTACGGCCTCGACCTGGCCGACGCGCCGCTGGTCCACGACGACGACCACTGGGCCGACAAGATCGACCTGCTGGTGCGGCACCCGGTGCCGGTGGTCAGCTTCACCTTCGGGCTGCCCGACCCGGCGGCGCTGGCCGCACTGCGCCGCGCCGGCTCCCGGCTGCTGGTCACCGTCACCTCCGTCGCCGAGGCGCTCGCCGCCCGCGACCTCGGCGTCGACGGGCTGGTCGCCCAGGGCACCGAGGCGGGCGGGCACAGCGGCACCCACACCCCGCGCCGGCCCGCCCCGCCCACCTCCACCCGGCCCCTCGTCCGCGACGTCGCCGCGGCCACCGGGCTTCCGGTGGTGGCCGCCGGCGGCGTCGCCGGCCCCGCCGACGTCCGTGACCTGCTCGCCGCCGGCGCGAGCGCGGTCGCGGTCGGCACGCTGCTGCTGCGCACCGACGAGAGCGGCGCCAGCCGCACCCACCGCGACGCCCTGGCCGACCCGGCCCGCACCAGCACCGTGCTCACCCGCGCCTTCACCGGCCGGCCCGCGCGGGGGCTGCGCAACACCTTCATCGACCGGTACGAGCCGGTCGCGCCGCTCGGCTACCCGGAGCTGCACCACCTGACCCGGGGCATGCGCGCGGCGGCCGCCGCGGCCGGGCACCCGGACCGGGTGCACCTGTGGGCCGGCACCGGCTACCGGCACGCCGCCACCGGCCCGGCCGCGGCCGTGGTCGAGCGGCTGACCGCCGCGCTCTGACCGCCGGCCCCGCCGGCTCAGTGCGCCTCGCGCAGCTCCGCCAGCCGGGCCTCGATCTCCGCCAGCTCGGCGCGCAGCTTCTCCGCCTGCTGCTCCGCCTCCGCCCGCTCCGCGGCCAGGATCTGCTCCACCGCCTCCTGCACCCCCGGCACGTCCACCAGCGCCACCATCCGCAGCGCCTCCGCCGGCTTCACCACGTACGGCTTCGCCAGGGCCTTCGCGCCCTGCTGCGCCGCCACCGTCCACTCACCCTCGGCGTAGGCAAGGGTGACCGTCAGCCCGGCCGGGCTCTTCGGCTTCGCCGCCTTCACCGCCCGGCGCGCCGGCTTGCTCTCCACCTGCTGCTCCAGCTTCGGCTCCTCCCGGCGCTGCGCCGGCACCGGCACCGGCGGCGTGTCCAGCACGAACTCGGGCTCCGCCGGCGCGGGCACCTCCTCGACCTCCGGCTTCGGCTCGGCCGGCTTGCGACCCGCGCCGCGCGGCGCGATCGCCACGTCGGCGGGGGAGAAGGGCAGCTCGTCTCGGCCGAACCGCACCACCACGAATTCCTCGGAGACCTCCGGATCGGTCAGCTCGATCACCTGACCGATTTGGCCGGCCATCTGACCCGCCGCCGCGGTGAACACCACCTTCGGTTTCCGGCCCGCGGCCAACGCCTCCCGGATCCCGTGCACCTCGTCAGTGGACAAACCCTGGCCCGCCATCACAGCCCTCTTCCGTACACACGTTTGATTGCAGCCTTGATACCAGCCGCCTGCGACACGACGAAGATCAGCCCCCCGGTCTCAGCGCCCACCGCGCGCGCCGCGTCACGTGATCTTCCCCTCGCGGCCGGGACGCGCCGGCCACGGTAACGTCGGCCCAGCAGCCACGGCAGGGGAGAGGCACACATTGGATCCCGTCACCATCGTCACCGGCGGTAGCCGCGGGATCGGCGCCGCCACCGCCCGCCGCCTCGCCGCCGCCGGGCATCACGTCGCCATCGCATACCGCCGCGACCACGACGCCGCCGCGGCCGTCGTCGCCGACGTCGAGGCCGCCGGCCGCCGCGGCGTCGCCGTGGCCGCCGACACCACCGACCCCGACCAGGTCGCCGCCCTGTTCGACGCCGCCGCCGACCTCGGCCCCCTCACCGGCCTGGTCAACAACGCAGGCGTCACCAGCCCGATCGGGCCGTTCACCGAGCTGCGCTTCGACGACCTGCGCCGGGTCGTCGACGTCAACCTCATCGGCTACGTCCTGTGCGCGCAGCAGGCGGCCCGCCGGATGACCCGCGGCAGCGCCATCGTCAACGTCTCCTCCTCCGCCGCCACCCTCGGCAGCCCCGGGGAATACATCCACTACGCGGCCGTCAAGGCCGCCACCGACACCCTCACCGTCGGCCTGGCCAAGGAACTCGCCCCGCACGGCATCCGGGTCAACGCCGTCGCCCCCGGCATCATCCGCACCGACATCCACGCCGTCTCCGGCGTGCCCGACCGCCCGGACAGCGCCGCCGGACGCATCCCGCTGGGCCGCGCCGGCGAACCCGACGAGATCGCCGGCGCCATCGCCTTCCTCCTCGGCCCGGACGCCTCCTACACCACCGGCGCCGTCCTGCGCGTCGCCGGCGGCCTCTGACCCCACGGGGCCCGGGCCGCCCGTGCTCACCTCAGCTGGTGAACAGCTTCGCCGCGGTGATCACCGTCTGCGCCACCCCGTACCCCAGCAGCACCGACACCACCAGCCAGGAGACCACCAGCCGGACCTGCTGCCCACGCGGGTTGCCGTTCATCGCGTACCGCTCCTCTCCGCCGTCGCCGGCTCGTCCTCGACCACGTTCCGGCCCGTCGCCGGTTCGTGGAACCGCTGCGGCACCGGCCGGATCAACAGGTTCGCGACGAACCCGACCGCCAGCACCCCGACCATCGTGAACAGCGCCGGCCGGTACGCCGCCGCCGTCAGCGTCCCCGGCTTGCCCTGGGCGTCGAGGAACCCGTTCACGATCAGCGGCCCGGCCACCCCCGCCGCCGACCACGCCGTCAGCAGCCGACCGTGGATCGCCCCCACCTGGAACGTGCCGAACAGGTCCCGCAGGTAGGCCGGCACCGTCGCGAACCCGCCGCCGTAGAACGACAGGATCACGCACGCCAGCAGCACGAACAGCGCCGTGGCCGCGTGCCCGACCAGGGCCAGCAGCACGTACAGCACCATGCCGACACCCAGGTACACCAGGTAGATCGGCCTGCGGCCGATCACGTCCGACGTCGACGACCACACGAACCGGCCCGCCATGTTGAACAGCGACAGCAGCCCCACGAACCCGCCGGCCGCCGCCACCGACACCGACGACGTCCCGCCGTCGCGGAAGAAGTCCTGGATCATCGGGCTCGCCTGCTCCAGGATCCCGATGCCGGCGGTCACGTTGCAGAACAGCACCACCCACAGCAACCAGAACGCGCGGGTCTTCACCGCGTTCGCCGCCGACACGCTCGCCGTGGTCACCAGCGGTCGCCGCGCCACCCGCGCCGGGTCGAACCCCGCCGGCCGCCAGTCCGCCGCCGGCACCCGCACGTTGAACACCCCGAACATCATGATCACGAAGTAGCCGATGCCCAACGTCACGAACAACCACACCAGCGCCGACCCCGACGCCGTCGAGGCCGCGTTCGCCGGGTCGTACCCGGAGTCGTAGAACGACAGCAACTGCCGGGACAGGGGAGAGGCCACCATCGCCCCACCACCGAACCCCATGATCGCCAGTCCCGTGGCCAGGCCCGGCCGGTCCGGGAACCACTTGATCAACGTGGAGACGGGGGAGATGTAGCCGATCCCCAGGCCGATCCCGCCCAGCACCCCGTACCCGAGGTACAGCAGCCACAACTGCCGCGTCGCGATGCCCAGCGCACCGACCAGGAACCCGGCCGCCCAGAAACACGCGGAGACAAACATCGCCTTACGCGGCCCGTTCGCCTCCACCCAGGTGCCCGCCACCGCCGCGGACAACCCCAGCATCACGATCGCGATGCTGAAGATCACCCCGACCGCCGTCTGGCTGGCGCCGAAATGAGCGATCAGCGAGTTCTTGTACACGCTGGTGGCGTAGACCTGCCCGATGCAGAGGTGGATCGCCAACGCCGCCGGCGGAATCAGCCAACGGCTGTACCCGGGCGGCGCGACGGTGTGCCGACGATCGAGTGCGGAAAGCATGCTGCTTCCTCTCCGGAAGGGGCCGAGAAACGTGCTCCTACATGCCCCCGCCGCACTCCGCAGGCAAACCCGCCGCGCGCCGGACGGTCGAAACGGTGAGCCGAACGGTCACCCGACTCTCCCGGCCCCGCCTGCGGCGGCGCCTGGTCAGGCGGGCGGCTGCCAGTCCGCGTACCGGGCCATCGACCGCAGCGCCACGCGCGCCGGGGTCAGCCGCAGCAGCACGTTGCGGAGCGCCACCGCCGCGGGATGGCGCAGTTGCTGGCCGAACCGCCCGGCCCGCCACGACGCCACGGCGACCGCCTGGCTGCGGGCCCGACGCTGCCGGTCGTACGCCGCCAGCGCGGCGGGCACCTCACCGCCGGGTACCCCCGCGCAGACCGCGCCGAGGGTGACCGCGTCCTCGATCGCCTGGCAGGCGCCCTGCCCCAGGTTGGGGGTCATCGCGTGCGCCGCGTCCCCCAACAGCGCCACCCGGCCCCGCACGTACGACGGCAGCGGCGCGCCGAGCTGGTAGATGTCGTTGCGCAGCACCGCCTCGGGTGGGGTCGCCGCGAGCAGCGCCGGGATCGGGTCATGCCAGGACCCGAAGCGCTGCCGCACCGCCGCCAGCTCGTCCGGCGCCCGCCCGCCGGGCGGGGCCAGGACCGCGCCGAACCAGTAGACCCGGCCACCGCCGATCGGGATCATCCCGAACTCAGTGCCCGGCCCCCAGCTGACCGCGGCGGGAACCGCCGTCGGGAAGTCGACCACCCCCCGCCACGCGGTGCTGCCCACGTACACCGGGGGCGGGGCGCCCTGCCACAGCCGGGCGCGCAGCGCGCTGCGCAGACCGTCGGCGCCGACCACCAGGTCGGCGCGCAGTTCGGCGGGCTCGCCGTGCCGGCGGTACCGGACCTCCCCGCCATCCGGGTCCACCTCCGACACCTCGGCGCCGGTGTGCAGCGCCTCGGCCGGCAGCGCCTCGCGCAGGATGCGGTGCAGGTCCGCGCGGTGCACACCCACCGCCGTGGCGCCGAGCACCCCGGTCAGCGCCGCGGCGTCCATCCGGGACAGCCACCGTCCGTCCGAGGTGCGCAACCCGCCCGGCGTCTCGAGGTGCCCCCGCGAGCGCACCGCGGACCCGAGCCCGAGCGCGTCCAACCCCCGCAGCGCGTTGGCCATCAGCGTCAGTCCCGCGCCGACCTCGCCGAGTTGGCCGGCGCGTTCGAGCACGGTCACCCGCCAGCCCCGGCGGTGCAGGGCCACCGCCGCCGCGAGCCCGCCGATGCCCCCGCCGACCACGACCGCCCGCGCCCCACCCATCCCGCCCACCCCTTCTACACCTGTAGAAGCGATACTACGACAGGGGAACCAGATGGAGGGAGGGGCGCGTGGCCGACCGCGGCAACCGGGTGGCGCTGCTGGCCGACACGGCCATCGACCTGCTCGCCGAAGGGGGCATGCGAGCCCTGACCCACCGGGCGGTCGACACCCGCGCCGGCCTGCCGCTCGGCACCACCTCCGCCTACCTGCGCACCCGGCAGGCGCTGATCCAGGCGGTGGTGCAGCGGCTGGCCGACCTCGACCGCGTCGACCTCACCGACCACGAGCTGCCCGCCGACGCGCCACCACGCCGGCCGCAGCGACCGCTCACCGCCACCGACCTCGACCAGCTCGCCGCGGCGACCGGCGACCTGCTCGACCAGTGGCTCACCGCCGGACGCCACCGCACCCTGGCCCGCTACGCCTGCCTGCTGGAAGCCACCCACCGCCCCGAACTGCGATCGATCCTCCAACACGGCACCGTCCTGCGGGCACAGGCCCGCGACCTGCTCACCCGCGCCGGCGCCCCCGACCCGCGCCGGCAGGGCGACCAGTTCATCGCGTTCGTCGACGGGCTGCTCTTCGACCGGCTGGTCGGCGCCGGCGCCCTCAGCGCCCCCGAGCCCGGCACACCGGCCAGCCGAGCCGACCTCAGCCACGCCGTCCGCACCCTGCTGCTCGCCTTCACCGGCCGCTGACCACGGCCGAAACATCACGCCGGCGGTCTCGGCTTCTGCCCAACAGCGCGAGCGAGACGACGCACCGCCTCGTCCATCAGATCGGGTGGGGCCGCGGCGTAGGTCAGGCGCAGGTGCGGCGCCGGCGGCTCGGCCGCGTACCACGGGCGGCCGGGGAAGACGACGACGCCTTCGGTGGCCGCCGCGGCGGCCACCGCGACGTCGTCGGCGCCGTCGGGCAGCCGGACCCACAGGTGCAGGCCACCGCGGGGGACCACCGGTGGGACGAGCCCCGGCAGGTGCCGGCGCAGCCCGGCCAGCAGCGCCTCCCGCCGGGCCCGCAGCGCGGTACGCAGGCCGCGACGGTGCCGCGCCCAGGCCGGCGCGGTGACGAACTCCAACGCGGCCTGCTGCAGCGGACCGGCGACGAAGAAGTCGTCGAGCAACCGGGCCGAACGCAGCCGGGCGCCGGCCGGCCCCCGGGCACCGATCGCGGCGACCCGCAGGCCGGGTGCGGCGGACTTGGTCAGTGAGCGCAGATAGATGACATGCCCGTCCGGGTCGTCGGCGGCCAGCGGCGGCGGGGCCGCCGCGTCGACGGTGAGGTCCCGGCCGTAGTCGTCCTCGATCAGGAACGCCCCGGCCTCGCGTACGGCGTCGGCGACCGCGGCCCGGCGGTGGGCCGCCAGTGTCGCACCGGTCGGGTTGGCGTAGAGCGGCTGACAGTAGAACAGTCGCGCGCCGGTCCGGGCGAACGCGGCGGCGAGCAGGTCGGGCCGTACGCCGTCGGCGTCGGCGGGCACCGGCACGACCCGCAGCCCGGCCGCCCGGGCGGCGGCCAGGGCGCCCAGGTAGGTCGGCGACTCGACGAGCACGGTGTCGCCGGGCACGGTGAGCGCCCGCAACGCCGTCGACAGCGCGGCCTGACCGCCGGGGCAGATCACCATGTCGTCGGCGCGCAGCCCGGTCCCGGCCTCGCGGGCGAACCAGGCGCGCAGATCCGCACGCCCCTCGACCGGTCCCCGCTGCCACGACGCGGGCTGCCGGGCGGCGCGGGTGAGCGCCGCGCCCAGCGCGGCGGCCGGCTGCAGATCCGCGTCCAGGTAGCCGCCGGACAGCGGGATCGCCCCTGCCGGCGGTAACGCCAGCAGCGCCTGCATCTCCTCCCCGCCTGGCCGGCCGGGGCCGAGCGCGACGGTCTGCCAGGACAGGTCGGGGGCGCGCCGCTCGTCCGGCGGGGCGGCCACGAAGGTGCCCCGGCCGGATCGGGTCTCGACCAGCCCCTGCGCCACCAGCTGCCGGATCGCCTCGGCGACGGTGACCGGCGAGGCCTGGTGCCGGGCGGTCAACTCGCGGACCGAGGGCAGCCGGGTGCCGGGATCCGCGGCCGCCACGAGCCCACGCAGATCTTGGATAACACGCTCGGCTGCATTACCGTAACTCATGAAGGATCAAAGTAGCGCTACTGCCGCCAGCACGGTAACAGCGGACCGGATCATCGGCCTCACCCTCGGCGCGCTGGGGGTGCTCGCCTTCAGCATGTCGCTGCCGGCCACCCGCGTCGCCGTCCAGCAACTCGACCCCTGGTTCGTCGCCTTCGGTCGAGCCACCGGCGCCGCGCTGCTGGCCTGGGCGTACCTGCGCCTCACCGGCGCGCCCCGACCCACCCGCGACCAGTGGCGGCGGCTGTCCATCGTCGCCCTCGGCGTCGTCGTCGGCTTCCCACTGTTCACCTCGCTGGCCCTCATCACCCAGACCTCCGCGCATGGCGCGGTCGTCATCACCGTGCTGCCCGCCACGACCGCCGTGTTCGCGGTGCTGCGGGCCGGCGAACGCCCGCCGCCGCTGTTCTGGGCCGCGAGCGCCGGTGGGCTGCTGGCCGTGCTCACCTTCCTCGGCGCCAGCGGCGCCGTCCACGGCGCCCTGTCCCTGGCCGACCTGTCCCTGCTCGCGGCGGTCGCGCTCTGCGGCCTCGGGTACGCCGAGGGCGGCGCGCTCGCCCGCGAACTCGGCGGCGCCCGGACCATCTGTTGGGCGCTGCTGCTCTCGCTGCCCGTCACCGCGCCCATCACGGCCGTCGCCGCCGTGGCCGACCCCCCGCACGCCGACGCCGCCGCCTGGTCGGCGTTCGGCTACCTCACCGCGGTGTCCATGTTCCTGGGCTTCTTCGCCTGGTACGCGGGCCTGGCCCGGGGCGGCATCGCGCAGGTCGGCCAGATCCAGCTCGCCCAACCGGTGCTCACCCTGGTCTGGTCGGCGCTGCTGCTCGGCGAGAGCGTCACCCCGGCCTCGGTCGCGGCCGCCCTGGTGGTGCTGGTCTGCGTCGTCCTGACCCAACGCACCCGCCATCGCACCCCGACCCCCGCGGTCGCAAAGACCTGACCACCGACGGCCAGGCGGGGGAGAAGAACCGTCAAGGCGGGGTCCGCCACAACGGGCGCCGCGAGCGGGTCAACGGACAGCCGGGCGACCACCGGGAGGAACCAGACACACGGCCGGGTGGGAACGTTGGGCAAACCCCGCCACCACGTGGCACGATCACGCAGGTGAGCAGCCGACCCGACCTCACGCAGCACCTGCGCGACCTCGCACTGCTGCGTCGCGTCCGCGACCGGATCGACCGCGAATACGCGCAGCCGCTGAACGTCGAGGCGCTCGCCCGCGGCGTGCACATGTCGGCCGGACACCTCAGCCGCCAGTTCCGCCTCGCCTACGGCGAGTCGCCGTACTCCTACCTGATGACCCGGCGCATCGAGCGCGCCATGGCGCTGCTGCGCCGCGGCGACCTCAGCGTCACCGAGGTCTGCTTCGCCGTCGGCTGCTCGTCCCTGGGCACCTTCAGCACCCGCTTCACCGAGCTGGTCGGTGTGCCCCCGAGCACCTACCGCACCCAAACCGCCCACGTGACGGCGGAGATGCCACCGTGCCTCGCCAAACAGGTGACCAGACCGATCAGGAATCGAGAAGCCCCGGTCACGGAGCCGCACCTAGCCTGACAGCCATGGACATCAGCATTCACTACGCCTTCCTCCCGCACACCGACGCCGACGCCGCCCTGGCCTTCTACCGCGACACCCTCGGCTTCGAGCTGCGCAACGACGTCGGATACAGCGGAATGCGCTGGCTCACCGTCGGTCCCCCCAACCAGCCGGGCACATCCATCGTCCTGCACCCACCGGCGGCCGACCCCGGCATCACCGACGACGAGCGCCGCACCATCCTCGAACTGATCGCCAAGGGCAGCTACACCGCCATCACCCTGGCCACCCACGACCTCGACGGCGTCTTCGACCGGCTGCAGGCCAGCGGCGCCAACGTCGTCCAGGAGCCCACCGAGCAGCCGTACGGCGTCCGCGACTGCGCCTTCCGCGATCCCACCGGCAACCTGATCCGCATCAACCAGCTGCGCTGAAACCATCCGACAAGCCACCACCCGCCCACTGACCCGGACGGCGAGGCACCGCCGCTGGCCACGCCGACGGACAACTGATGGAGACACGATGACCACCGCCCCGAGGACCGACACCCGGTCACCCGCGCCGCACGACGCCGACAGCCACGACCTGATCCGCGTGCACGGCGCGCGCGAGAACAACCTCAAGGACGTCAACGTCGAGATCCCGAAGCGCCGGCTGACGGTCTTCACCGGCGTCTCCGGCTCCGGCAAGAGCTCACTGGTGTTCGGCACGATCGCCGCGGAGTCGCAGCGGCTGATCAACGAGACCTACAGCACCTTCGTGCAGGGCTTCATGCCGACGCTCGCCCGCCCCGAGGTCGACGTACTCGAAGGGCTGACCACCGCGATCATCGTCGACCAGGAGCGGATGGGCGCCAACCCCCGCTCGACCGTCGGCACCGTCACCGACGCCAACGCCATGCTGCGCATCCTCTTCAGCCGGCTGGGGCAGCCGCACATCGGCTCGCCCCAGGCCTTCTCCTTCAACGTGGCCTCGGTCAGCGGCAAGGGCGCGGTCACCATCGAACGCGGCGGCGGCAAGACCGTCGAGCGCCGCAGCTTCAGCATCACCGGCGGCATGTGCCCCCGCTGCGAAGGCATGGGCCGCATCTCCGACATCGACCTGTCCCAGCTCTACGACGACTCCAAATCGCTCAACGAAGGCGCGCTCACCATCCCCGGCTACAGCATGGACGGCTGGTACGGCCGCATCTTCACCGGCTGCGGCTTCTTCGACCCGGACAAGCCGATCCGCAAGTACACCAAGAAGGAGCTCCACGACCTCCTCTACAAGGAACCGACCAAGGTCAAGGTCGACGGCATCAACCTCACCTACGAGGGGCTGATCCCGAAGCTGCAGAAGTCGATGCTGTCCAAGGACCGCGAGGCCCTGCAGCCGCACATCCGAGCGTTCGTGGACCGCGCGGTCACCTTCACCACCTGCCCCGACTGCGGCGGCACCCGGCTCAGCGAAGCCGCCCGATCCTCGAAGATCAACGGGACCAGCATCGCCGACGCCTGCGCGATGCAGATCAGCGACCTGGCCGCCTGGCTCCGCGAACTCGACGAGCCGTCGGTGGCGCCGCTGCTCACCGCGCTGCAGCACACCCTCGACTCGTTCGTGAAGATCGGGCTGGGCTACCTCTCGCTCGACCGGTCCTCCGGCACGCTCTCCGGCGGCGAGTCGCAGCGCGTGAAGATGATCCGCCACCTCGGCTCGTCGCTCACCGACGTCACCTACGTGTTCGACGAGCCGACGATCGGGCTGCACCCGCACGACATCCAGCGGATGAACGACCTGCTGCTCCAGTTGCGGAACAAGGGCAACACCGTGCTGGTCGTCGAACACAAGCCGGAGACCATCGCGATCGCCGACCACGTCGTCGACCTCGGCCCCGCCGCCGGCGTCGGCGGCGGCGAGGTGGTGTTCGAGGGCACCGTCGACGGGCTGCGCGCCAGCGGCACCCTCACCGGCCGCCACCTGGACGACCGGGCGTCCCTGAAACCGTCGGTACGGACCCCGTCGGGCATGCTCCCCGTACGCGGCGCCAGCACCCACAACCTGCGCGACGTCGACGTCGACATCCCGCTCGGCGTGCTGGTCGTGGTGACCGGCGTGGCCGGATCGGGCAAGAGTTCGCTGATCCACGGCTCGGTGTCCGGCCGCGAGGGCGTCGTGTCGGTCGACCAGGGCGCGATCAAGGGCTCGCGGCGGAGCAACCCGGCGACGTACACCGGACTGCTCGACCCGATCCGCAAGGCGTTCGCGAAGGCCAACGGTGTGAAGCCCGCGCTGTTCAGCGCCAACTCCGAGGGCGCCTGCCCCACCTGCAACGGCGCCGGCGTCATCTACACCGACCTGGCGATCATGGCCGGCGTCGCCACCATCTGCGAGGAGTGCGAGGGGAAGCGGTTCCAGGCATCGGTGCTCGAGTACCACCTCGGCGGCCGCGACATCAGCGAGGTGCTCGCGATGTCGGTGACCGAGGCCGAGGAGTTCTTCGGCGCCGGCGAGGCCCGCACACCGGCCGCGCACGCCATCCTCAACCGGCTCGCCGACGTCGGACTCGGCTATCTCATCCTCGGCCAGCCGCTCACCACGCTCTCCGGCGGCGAGCGGCAGCGGCTCAAACTGGCCACCCACATGGCCGAGAAGGGCGGCGTCTACGTCCTCGACGAGCCGACCACCGGCCTGCACCTCGCCGACGTGGAGCATCTGCTCGGCCTGCTCGACAGGCTCGTCGACTCCGGCAAGTCGGTCATCGTCATCGAGCACCACCAGGCCGTCATGGCGCACGCCGACTGGATCATCGACCTCGGCCCCGGCGCCGGCCACGACGGCGGCCGGATCGTCTTCGAGGGCACACCCGCCGACCTCGTCGCCGCCCGCTCCACCCTCACGGGCGAACACCTCGCGGCCTACGTCGGCGCCTGACGGGCCTTCCCGGCACCTCGCGTGGCGCTCTCGATCACGACGGGGGAGCAGCGCCGCTGACGCCCGTCCGGGACTCGTGCGGTGCGCCTACCAAGGCGGCTCGTCAGCACACGAGCCGCCTTGGTAGGCGCTCACCTTCGGTGCCCGGTTCCTCATCAGCGGCCCGGCCACCTGCTCGGTCACTCCGAAGGCAGGGGCCAGCGCCGTCACCGTCCGGGACAGGCGCGGGCTCCGGTCGCATCATCAACACCGGAACCGTCGATACCGCACGACATCTGTCGTAACGGGGGAGAGCCTCTCCACTACGGATGGTCATTGACCCACTCGATCAATATCGACCACGCTGTATCAACCATGTGTCTCTGGAGCTGACGGAGGTAGGGACATGGGAGTTGTACGGCGACTGCTAGCCGTCGGAACTGCTGTCGGGGTGGTGATCATGAGTGCGCCCACTTCGGCGAGCGCCACGGCGGACACACCCGGGATCGTGATCGAAAACGGTGTGACGCAACCTGTCTTCTCGTACGGCGAGGCGGTCCAGGAGGTCGTCTACGTCGAGGCGCCGATGGACAGTGACGCCGACGGCCGCCGGGACCTGATCGAGGTCGACGTGATCCGGCCAGCGGAGACCGAAGCGGGCCTGCGGGTGCCCACCATCATGGAGGCCAGCCCGTACTACGGCCGGGACCCCGGCGACCCGCTGCCAGACAAGACCCGCGGATTCCCCGGCTGGTGGGACGAGTACTTCGTCCCCCGGGGCTACGCCGTCGTCCAAGTGGAGATGCAGGGCACCGGGCGGTCCTTCGGCTGCCCGACCACCGGCCGACCCGAGGACACGATCAGCATCAAGGCGGTCGTCGACTGGCTCAACGGCCGCGCGCCGGGCTTCCACCACGACGGCAGCGCGGCGGTCGCCGACTGGAGCACCGGGAACGTGGGGATGCAGGGCGTGTCCTACGTCGGCACCCTGCCCAACGCGGTCGCCACCCAGGGCGTACCCGGCCTGCGGACCGTGGTGCCCATCTCCGCGATCTCCAGCTGGTACCGGTACGTGAACGACCAGGGGATCGCCTGGTCGACCTGGAGCGAGAACGTCAACTCCCGGTACACCGAGTACCTCGCCGACTACGTCTCCGTCGGCCGCACGCTACCGGGTTCGGCGTCGGCGCCGGCCTGCGAGTCGGTCATCACCGGGCTCGGCGACGCCGAGGAGGCCAGCGCCTCCGACTTCACCCCGTTCTGGCAGGAACGGAACTACCTGCCCGACGCCAACAAGATCAAGACAGTGGACACGTCCGTGTTCATGGTGCACGGTCTCACCGATTTCAACGTCAAGACCATGCACTTCGCCGACCTGTGGCGTGAGGTCGAGAAGCGCCAGATGCCGCGCAAGATCTGGCTCCACCGCGGCGCCCACGTGAACCCGACCAGCTTCCGGCTCACAGAGTGGCAGGCGGTCATGCACAGGTGGATGGACCACTGGCTGCACGACATCCCCAACGGGATCATGGACGAGCCGATGGCGGACATCCAGCGCCCCGACGGCACCTGGGAAACCCACTCGACCTGGCCGGACGCCAACGCCGAGAAGGTGGACCTGCGCTTCGGTCCGACGACGGCCGACGCGGCGGGCACCCTGTCGCTCAACGCGCCGAAGGGCAACCCCTCGCAGAGCTTCGTCGACCAGATCGAGTCGCAAACCGTCAAGATCGGTAACGCCGAGCAGACCAAGCCCGGCCGGCTCGCGTACGTGACCCCTCCGCTCACTGCCGACGTACGCCTCTCCGGCACGCCGGAGCTGGCGGTCCGGATGTCGACGACGGCCGAGACGGCGCTGCTGTCGGCCCTCCTCGTCGACTACGGCCCGGGGCCGACCGTCACCGTGGCCGGCAAGGACCCGCTGGAGGTGGTGCAGGAGTCCTGCGAGCCCGAGGACCTGGCCGACCGGACCGGGTGCGCCGAACCGATGGAGGCGAGCGTCGAGATCACGCCGGAGCGCGTCCTGGCCTGGGGCCACATCGACGTGAAGAACTCGCCCGACCTTCGACGGAGCCACGCGCTGACGCCGGGCGAGGAGTACAACGTGCGGTGGAAGACCCTCCCGTCCGAACACGTCATCCCGGCCGGACACCGGATCGGCGTCGTCATCACCGGCAACTACAACGCAAACCCGACGTCCAACCGCCCGGCGCGCGACGCGGCCGCGGTGGGCAGCCAGGTCACCGTGTACCTGAATGGCAGTGCCCTGACGCTTCCCGTCGTCGGGGGCACGGGCCTCCTGGGCTTCTGACCAGGAAGTCCCGTTGTTGACCGCCTGAACGAGCGGGCGGCCCCTCACCAGGGCTGGTAACCGAGGTGAGGGACCGCCCGCAGGTCACGCGTCAGGCCGCCCAGCCCGCGTGTGGGCAACAGTCCGCCGGCGTCGAGAGTGGCCCAGGGCGAATGAGAAGTAACAGCTCAGGTCCCGTGTGACCTGGCCCAACGCCAGATTCGATAATGTACATTATGTCAAGTTCACCGTCACCGGACTGCTCAGCTTCCGCCTGAGGAACATCGGGCAGCATCCGCCTGTACCGCCCTAACGACGCCCCGCCCGGCTGGCCCGCGTTCGGCGCCTCGCTGACGCGGCCGATCCGCTGGGAACTGATCGAGCAGCAGTACGACCAGATGAACGGGGCGCGTGGCGGGTGCTCGACTGATCCTGTGGCGCCCGCGAACTGCCATGGAGCTTTGTCCGAGCCCGGACGCGCGATCGCAATCCACGTCACTTCACGGTGTATCCGCCGTCGACGACGAGTGCCTCTCCCGACGCCGTATAGCCCCCTCACGCACATCCGTCGTACTGCTGCCTCTGCTTCGGCATGAGCCCCAACTTCCCGTGCAGCCACGTCTCTACGCTATGAGCGGAGGCTCACATCAGTGGGCGGTGAAGCCACCATCGACGGGGAGAGCTGTTCCGGTGACGAAGCTGGCGCCGGGGCTGCACAGCCACAGGACCGCTGCTGCGACCTCGTCCGCTCTCCCCAGTCGGCCGATGGGCTGTTCCTTGAGGATCCCGGCCATGGCCTCGGCCTGGTTCTCGACCATGTCGGCGACCATCGGGGTGTCGATGACGCCGGGGCACACGGCGTTGATGCGGATGCCCCGGGGCGCGTACTCGACCGCGGCGCTGCGGGTCAGGCCGATGACGCCGTGCTTGGAGGCGTGGTAGGCCGCACGCTCGGGCAGCCCGACGAGCCCGCCCAGGGATGAGCAGTTGACGATGGCGCCACTGCCCTGCTCTCGCATCTGTCGCAGTTCGTGTTTCATCGCCGCCCAGACGCCGCGCAGGTTGACGGCGTTGACCCGGTCGAAGGAGTCGGCCGTCTCGTCGGCCGCGTCGGTCGGCGGCACCTGGATGCCGGCGTTGTTGAACGCCATGTCCAGGCGGCCGTACTCCGTCACCGCGCGCCGCACTGCCGCTTCCACTTGCTGTTCGTCGGTGACGTCGCAGACGACACCGATCGCCCGCCGCCCGCGGCCGGTGATCTCCTCGGCTGCGTTGTGTACGGCATCGTGGTCGAGGTCGGCCAGAACCACGGCGGCGCCGGAGTCGGCGAAGGCACTGGCTGCGGCCAGGCCCATGCCGGAGGCGGCGCCGGTGACCAGGGCCACCTGCCCGGAGAAGTCGTAGGTGGGACTCACTTTTGCTCCTTCATCATCACCGGGGTGACGTAAGTGGGTGGTCGTATCGACGAGTTCCGTCGCTGCGGCGAGGCGCGATGCGCAGCTCATCGGCAGTCGCGATGCGTTCCAACTCGTCGGTGTTCCACGTGCTCATGGCGGAGATTCCTTCACTGCGCGAGGTCGTGGGGAGAGCTGTTCACCTGCCCACGAGACCCATGTGGTGCTCGTTGCAGCGATCGCCGCGGGCGCCCGCCCGCGCCCCAGTGCGTCGAGGTCCGCGATCTCGTCTGCGGACAGAGCGACATGCGTGGCTTCGACGTTCTCCCGGACGCGCTCGGTGCGGTCGAGCGCCAAGAAGGCTCACCGTGACCAGGCTGCGGTCCCCGCGGCGACAGGCCGGGGCGCTCCCAGAAGTCGCCGATGAGCACATTGTCGGTGACCTCGACCAGCTTCGGTGCGACCTCCACCAGTTTCCCGCGGTGCAGTCTGCTTCGCCATGTGATGACTCCCTGGGGTGGTACGCATACGTTCCGGACGGCCCACGCACTGCGCGTGCAGCAGGCCCGTCCCGCGGCCGCAGACAGTTCCGAACCCGTCCGGGGTGGCTGACCGCGTACCGCCGGTATCGAGGAAACAGCAGGACACGCGCGTGTGCCAGGTGCTGTCGTGACACGTACTGGCAGAACACCCCAGTCGGCCCTACGGCTGTCTCAGCCAGGCCGCCGCAGCGGCGAGCGCGCCATCACGCCGCTACTTTGCGGCTGGTGTCTGAGCTGTGAACCAGGCTGCCCCGCTCCCCCTTCCGAGGCGTGACCGGAACCCGAAAATCATGCATAATATGCCTTATGCATGACAAACCGGACGAGTCGGTAGGGCTACTGATCGAGGAGTTCCTGACCGCCCGGGCCACCCGCAAGCCCTCCCCCCACACCCTGGCGGCGTACCGGCGGGACCTCACCACCGTCGCGGCCCTGGTCGGCGAGGACGAGGCCACTCCCCTCCCCCTCGATCAACTGCCGATCACCGCCCTCTCCCCCCGCGTGATGCGGGCGGCGTTCGCCCGGTTCGCCGCCCCGCGCGCGGCCGCCTCCGTACACCGGGCCTGGTCCACCTGGAACAGCTTCTTCACGTTCCTGGTGGCGGAGGGGGTCGTACCGGGAAATCCGATGCCGGCGGTGGGGCGGCCTCGCACCCCGCTCCCCCAGCCCAAGCCGCTGCGCGGCGAGGACACCCCGGAGGAACTCCTCACGGCGGTTACCCGGGACCACGGCCGGCAGCGCGACCCGTGGCCGGAGCGTGACCTCGCGGTGCTGTCCCTGGCGCTGTGTGCCGGGCTGCGCCTGTCGGAGCTGCTGGCGTTGCGGGTGGCGTCGCTGGCCGGGCGGCCCGGCGAGCGGCGGGTGGACGTGGCCGGCAAGGGTGGGCGCCCGCGGACGGTGCCGATCGAGGCGGGTCTGGACCGGGTGCTGGCGGACTACCTGGACAGTCGGCGGCGCCGGTTCGGCGCGCGCAGCGTGCGGCCGGATTCGCCGTTGCTGGTGGATCGGCGGGGTGAGCCGTTGCGTCGGGGTGGGCTGCAGTATCTGGTGGAGTCCTGTTATCGGCGGGCCGGTATTGGTGATCGGGTGCCGCGGGGGGCGCGGTTGCACGCGTTGCGGCATACGTTCGCGACTCGGTTGGCGGAGGACGGGGCGAGCGCGGCGGAGATCATGCGGTTGCTGGGGCATGCGTCGTTGGCGTCGTCGCAGACGTACATCGAGGTGACGGCGGGTCAGCAGCGGGCGGCGGTGCGGTCGAACCGGACGAATCGTGCGTTGGTGGCGCTGGTGGGTGTTCGAGGTGTCGATGCGGGGTGAGGTTCGCCCGTTCGGGGTGTGGTCGGGCGTGGGGGCGTGATGCTGCAGCTATGCGTGACGTAGCTGATGTTCCGATCGTGGGTGGGCCGGCCGACGGGCGTACCGCGACGGTGGAGCTGGACGATCGCGGGGACCCGCCGGCCGAGTTGCACCCGGGTGAGGTCGACGTGGTCGGTGACGGCCTGTACGTGCGGGAGCCGGTGGTCGGTGCGGGGCCGCCGTGGACGTACCACTGGCAGGCGACCGCCTGACCGGGCGGGCCGGGGTGTTCGTCTCGCCGGTCAGGTGGCGGTGGCGGGTTTCTGACGGGTCCGGCGCGTGCGGATCGCGGTGGCGGTGGTGACGGCGAACGCGCCGAGCAGTGCCAGCGCGGCGGCGGGGGCGAGCGCGGCCCAGGGGGCGCGTTCGACGTAGGGCATGGCCTCGGCGAGTAGGAGTCCCCATTCGGGGGTGGGTGGCTGGGCGCCGAGCCCGACGAAGCCGAGGGAGGCGATCGCCAGTGCGATGCCGGGCAGGCGTAGGACGGCGTGGCGGGTGACCAGGGGCAGCACCCCGGGCAGCACGTGGGTGCGGAGGATGCGGGCGGGGCTGGCTCCGAGCATCCGGCTGGCCTGTACGTGGCCGCTGCCGTGTTCCTCGCGGACGAGGGCCGCGGTGTGGGCGGCCAGGGGTGCCCAGGCGGTGGCGGCGATGGCGATGGCGGCGCCGGCGGTGCTGGGCCCGAGCGCCGCGGCGACCAGCAGGCCGGCGATCACGGGTGGCAGGGTGTTGGCGACCTCGATGGCGCCGGTGGACAGTCGTGGGAGCAGGCCGGCGGCCAGGCCGGTGAGCAGGGCGGCGGCGCCGACGGCGGCGGCGGTGCCGAAGGTGTGCAGGGCGCCGTGGCCGAGGCGGGCGAGGACGTCGCGGCCGAGCGCGTCGTGGCCGAATGGGGCGTCGAGGGTGGGCCCGGCCAGTCGGAGGTGCAGGTCGACGGCGGTCGGGTCTCCGGTGAGCCCGGCCAGGGTGGTGGTCACGAGCAGGCCGCCGAGTGTTGCCGGGAGGAGCCAGCGGCGGCGGTGGGTGGGCGGGTTCGGTGGCGGTGGTGGGGTGAGCGCCGCGGCGGTGTGGGCCGGCCCGAGGGCCAGCTGGTGCGCGGCGGCGGCGAGGCCGCTCGCCGTGGTCGCGACGGCGAGCAGCATCAGCACGGCGCCCTGTAGCAGGGGCAGGTCCTGGGCGGTGGCGGCGCCGAGCGCGACGCGGCCGAGTCCGGGGATCGCGAAGAGGATCTCCACGGCGACGGCGCCGCCGACCAGGCCGACGACGACGAGGGCGAGTTGCGGGAACAGCGGGGGTAGGCAGCGGCGCAGGGCGCCGTGGGCGAGGGTTCGCCAGGGCAGGCCGGCGGCGCGCCAGGTGCGCGCCCACGGCTCCCGGTACGCCCCGGGCAGCGCGTCGTCGGCGAGTCGGCCGAGCAGCCCGCCGGCCGGGATGCCGAGGGCGAGCGCGGGCAGTACGAGGTGTGCGGGTGTCGACCAGCCGAACGGTGGCAGCCACCGTAGCCAGACCGCCCCGATGAGCAGCAGCAGCGTGCCGAGCAGGAATTCGGGTACGGCGGCGAGGGCGGCGCCGGTTGCGCCGGCGCGGGGTTGGGTGTGTCCGCGTAGGAGGCGGCGGCTGGTGAGCAGGGCGGCGATGGTGAGGGCGACGGTGAGGGCGGCGCCCATGAGGGTCAGCGACACTGCCAGGGCCTGCCACACGGTGGGTGCGACGGGGTGGCCGGTCACCCAGGAGGTGCCGAGGTCGCCGTGGGTGAGTCCGGTGAGCCAGCGGTGGGACAGCGCCAGCGGGCCGTCGTCGAGGTGCAGCCGGTCGCGGATCGCGGTGAGCGCGGCGGGGTCGGGTTCGCGTTCGCCGTACTGGGCGCGCAGGATGCTCAGCGCGGGGTCGCGGCCGGACAGCCAGGGCAGCATGCTGATCAGGGTGAGCAGGGCGGCGGTCGCGGCGAGTCGGGAGACGGCGGTCAGGGTGCGGTTGCTGTTCATCGGGTGACGCGGGTGGTGAGGCCGATGAGCAGTCGCTCGCGGGGGTCGAACACGGCGTCGATGACGCCGGGCCGGTTGCCCTGGATGACGCGTTCGTGCAGCAGTGGCACGGCGGCGTCGGTTTCCAGGATGGTTTTCTCGGCGGCGAGGATCCGGGCGCGTCGGGCGGTGAGGTCGGCTTCCGCGCCGGCCCGGGCGACGGCTCGGTCGACGGCGGGGTCGCACAATTGGGCGAGGTTGAAGCCGCCGTGGCAGGTGAAGTCGCTGGTCAGGTAGGCGACGGGGTCTCCGGAGTCGAGCATGGTGGCGCGGGAGAGGATGAACGCGTCGAAGCGGCCGGCGAGGGCGTCGGTCTCGATGTGGGCGTATTCGCGGACCACCTGCCGCACGGTGAAGCCGGCGGCCTGTAGGTGTTGGGCGAGGGTGGCGGCGACTTCGGGAAGTTCGGGGCGGTCGCTGAAGGTGGCCAGCACGATCGTTCGGCCGGGCGCGGGGGCGGCGGGGTGCTGGGCGCGGGTGGGGCGGGCGGCGGTCCAGGGCAGGGCGGGTCCGAGCAGCCCGACTGCGGGGTCGGCGCGGTTTTCGTACACCCCGCGGACGAGGTCGTCGCGGCGGACCGCGGCGCGGGCGGCGGCGCGGATGGCGGGGTCGGTGAAGGGGCCGCGTCGGGTGTTGAGGTAGAGGGTGTTGGTGCGTGGCATCGCCACCTCGCGGTAGGTGTCGGTGGTGAGCAGCGCCGCCTGGGCGGCGGGTACCGCCTCGACGATGTCGGCGGCGCCGGTGCGTAGCGCGGCGGTGCGGGCGGTGCCGTCGGGGACGAAGGCGACGTCGATGCCCGGCGCGGCGGCGCGTCCGGCCCAGTGCCCGGGGAAGCGGTCGAGGGTGGCGCCCTGGGTGCCGTTGAGGTGGGTGAGCACGAACGGGCCGGTGCCGGCCTGCCGCGGGTCGACGGTGTCGCCGGTGTACGCCTTCGCGGCGAGGATGGACAGTTGCGGGCTGGACAGGCGCTGCGGCAGCAGCGGATCCGGTGTTCCGGTCCGCGCGACGAGGGTGGTGGGGCCGTCGGGTGCGACGGTCAGGTCGACGCCGTCGAGGATGCGGGGTTTCGGTCGGGCGGTCGCCGCCCGGGTGATGGAGGCGGCGGCGCGTTCGGCGTCGAGGGTGGTGCCGTCGTGGAAGCGGACGCCGGCGCGCAGCGCGAACCGCCAGGTCCGGTCGTCGGTGCGGGACCAGGACACGGCCAGGGACGGCTGGGGTGCGCCGTCGGCGTCGAGGGTGGTGAGGGCTTCGGCGACGCCGAGGCGGGAGAGTTTGAAGGCGTCGTCGCTGAGTGGGGACAGCGCGGCGCGGGGTGGCAGCAGCATCACCACGCGCAGCCGCTGCCCGGTGGGGTGGTTCGGGGCGGGGCCGGCGAGGCAGCCGGCGGCGGCGAGCGTGACGAGCGCGGAGGAGATGGCGATGGTGCGTCGGATCGGATGTGGCATGGGCCTTCCTCAAGGTGGGGAACGGCCCGCAGCATAGTTGCTATCGGTTGTCATTTTCATATCGTCTGGACGGCATGGGTACGACCGGCCGGCAGTCGCGCCGGTGCCGGGGCTCGCTGAGGGCCGCGGAGGGCCGGCCCGACTAGGCCGGGTCTCGTAGGGCGTGGCCATCGGCCGGCCGCGCCGTGGCAGCATCGGCGGGATGCGGGTGGGTGCGGCGCGGGCGGTGGCGGTCGACTGGGTACGCGAGCGGATGCGCCGTGACCCGGCCGTGCGGGGCGCGTTGTTCAGCGGCTCGACCGTGGCGCTGCCGGACACGGCGACGCTGCCGGCGTCGTCCGATGTGGACGTGCTGCTGGTGCGCGACGAGTCGGGCGCGAAGCTGGGCAAGTTCCGCCACCGCGGGGTGCTGCTGGAGGTCACCGAGCTGACCTGGGCGGACCTGGGGTCGGCCGACGACGTGCTCGGGTCGTGGGTGTTCGCGCCGCTGTTCCGTACGGACACGGTGATCGCGGACCCGACGGGCCGGCTGGCGGCGATCCGGGAGCGGGTGGCGGCGGGGTTCGCCGATCCGGGGTGGGTGCGGCGGCGGTGCGCCGGGCTGCGCCGGCGCGTCGAGGACGGGCTGCGGCGGCTGGACGACGCGGCGCCGCCGCACGCGCAGGTGACGGCGTGGTTGTTCCCCACCTCGCTGACGGCGCTGCTGCCGGTGGTGGCGGCGCGGCGGGACCCGACGGTACGCCGCCGGTACGTGCTGGCGCGGCAGGTGCTGGCCGAGCACGGGCTGTCCGCCCGGTACCGGGAACTGCTCGGCTGGCTGGACGGTGGCGGGGTGTCCCCCGCCCGGATGCGGGAGCACCTGAACCGGCTGGCGGAGACGTTCGACGAGGCGGCGCGGGTGGCGCGGACGCCGTTCGCCTTCCGCGCGGACATCACCGCGGCGGCGCGGCCGGTGGTGGTGGACGGTGGCGCGGAGCTGGTCGCGGCGGGCGCGCACCGGGAGGCGATGTTCTGGATCGTGGCGACGTACGCCCGCTGCCACACCATCCTGGCCGCCGACGCGCCGCAGCGGGAGGTGGCGTTGCGGCCGGCGTTCGAGGCGGCGGTGGCGGACCTGGGGGTGGCGTCGGCGGCCGACCGGCGGCGGCGGGCCGACGAGGTGCTGGCGGCCCTGCCCGGCTGGTGGGAGGTGTCGCGTGCGATCGGCGGGTGGGATGTGGCAGGCTGAGCGCAGACGCGACTGGCGGCACGGGGATGGCAGCAACTATCGGGGAGCTCGTCGCGGGGGTCGACCGCCTGGGCCTCCGCGGGCGAGGTGAGCCATGTCTTCTGCGGGTACGACGGCCCGGATTCTGTCCGGCAAGCCGGTGGCCGACCAGGTGTTGGCCGAGGTCACCGAGGCCGTTCAGGCGTTGCGCGCCGCCGGGGTGACCCCGGCGCTGGCGACGGTGCTGGTGGGTGACGACGACGCCAGCGCCGGCTACATCCGGATCAAGCAGCGGCAGGCGGCGGAGCTGGGGTTCGTGTCCCCGCACGTGCACCTGCCGGCGTCGGCGTCGCAGGCGGATCTGCACGCGGTGCTGGCGGACTTCAACGCCGACAAGGACGTGCACGGGGTGCTGGTGCAGCATCCGATCCCGGGGCATCTGGACTACGACCGGGCGTTGCAGGTCCTCGACCCGGACAAGGACGTCGACGGGATGCATCCGGTGAACATGGGCCGGCTGGCGTTGGGCCTGCCGGGTCCGCTGCCGTGCACGCCGGCGGGCATCGAGGCGCTGCTGGCGTACCACGGGGTGCCGGTGTCGGGTCGTGAGGTGGTGATCCTGGGCCGGGGCGCCACGTTGGGTCGGCCGCTGGCGATGCTGCTGGCGCAGAAGCGGCCGACGGCGAACGCGGCGGTGACGGTGGTGCACACCGGGGTGGCGGACTGGCCCCGCTACACCCGGCGGGCGGAGATCCTGGTGGCGGCGGCGGGCGTGCCGGGCATCATCCAGCCGGAGCACGTGCGTCCGGGCGCGGTGGTGGTCGGCGGCGGCGTCCGCTACGAGGGGCGGCGTCTGCTGCCGGACGTGGACGAGTCGTGTGCCGCGGTGGCGGGGGCGATCACGCCGCGGGTCGGCGGGGTGGGTCCGACGACGGTGGCGATGCTGTTCCGCAACGCGGTGCGCGCGGCGGAGCGGGCGGCCGGGATGGCCTGAGGCCGACCGGCACCGCGCCGCGCCGGGTGGCGGCGGCGCCGCTCAGGCGACGGGGCGGCCCAGCCAACCGGAGAGCCAGTCGAAGGCCGGGTCCTCGGCGGCTTCCCAGACGGACATGCTGTGGCCGCCCCCGTCGACGTAGGTGGTGGTGACGGTCAGCGGCGGCCGGGCGAGCCGGCGCAGGGCCTCGGCGTCGTGGTGGGCGGTGCGGTCGGCGCGGCCGCTGGACAGGTAGAGGGCGACGGCGGGTGGGGGCAGGTGCCGCAGCCGCCACCGGTCGTCGTTGAGGGTGTGTTCGCTGCCGTCGCCGATGGTGATGCCGGGGTCGGCGTAGCCGGAGAGGCTGGCGGCGGCGGCGTACCGGTCGGGGTGGCGCAGGGCGAGGTTGGTGGCGCAGTAGCCGCCGGCGGAGTAGCCGATCAGCCCCCAGCCGGCGCGGTCGGTGCGCACCCGCAGTTGGGCTTCGGCGGCGGCGGGCACGTCGACGGTGAGGAACGTCTCGGCCTGCGGCCCGCCGACCAGGTTGGTGCATTCGGTGTCCAGCAGCGGGCTGGGCGTCTGCGGGGGGAACAGCACGACGGTGGGCGCCATCCGGCCCGCGGTGATCTCCTGGTCGAGGTGCCGGGCCGCGGCGAGGCGGTTGAGCCAGGCGGCGGGTGAGCCGGGGTAGCCGTGCAGCGCCTCGACGACGGGGAACCGTTGGGTGTCCTGCCGGTCGTAGGCGGCCGGCAGGTAGGCGGGGACGCGCAGGGTGAGGCCGCTGGCGGCGCCGGCGACGGTGAGGGTGACCAGCCGTCCCCCGCCGTGACCGGCGGCGGGTGCGGCGGCGCTGGTGGTGGCGACGGGGTCGCGGCCGAGCAGCGCCGACCAGCTGGTCCAGGTGTCGACCTGCCGGTTGACCCAGATCCCGGCGGCGGCGCCGGCGGTGAGCAGGCACAGCAGCGCGGTGGCGGCACGCACGGCGGCGCGGCGGACGCCGGCGCCGCGGTCCCAGAGCGCGGACAGCAGCACCGCGGCGGCCACCGCGGCGGTGGTGGCGGTCAGCGCGGCGGCGAGGCTGTCGGGACCCACGGTCAGCCTCCGGTGCTCGGCGAGCCGGCCTGCGGGGGCGGTGGGATCAGCGGCGCCGGCCCGTCCAGAGGTACGGGCGTCTGCCGGCACGCCCAGCGCAGGGCGACGGCGAGCCGGTCGGCGGGGCGGCCGGGGTGGTGGGTGGACGCGCCGATGACGGCGACGGTCTCCGTGGCGGGCAGGTCGGCCGGGACGGCCAGGCCGGTGGGCTCCGGCGCGTCGTCGACGAGGGCGAGGGCGGGATAGCGGGCGGGTGCGGCGCGCACGACGTCCCGGGCGAGCCCGGCCAGGTCGGCCGGGGCGATCAGCGCCCAGCTGTGGCTGGTGACCCGCAGGTCGCGGGCGAGGCCGGCGGGCAGGGCCTCGGTGAGCACGGTCCGCCCGGCGCCGGGCCGCAGGTGGGTGAACACGACGATCACCGGCCCGGTGTCCTGCTCGACCGTGCGGGCGGCGGTGACCTCCCCGGGGCCGGTGGTGTGGTCGGCGAGGACGGCGATCACCGGGTACCGCCGGGTGGGGTGCTGCGGGTAGTCGGCGGGGACGACGACGGTGGGGGCGGCGGTGACCGGCCAGCGGCCGCCGCGCGGCGGGTGCCACGGAAACGCGACGGGGGCGGTGGGAGTCGGACTCCGGCTGGCGAGCCAGCGGTCGAGGCGCCCGGCCCGGGCGGGTTCGGTGTCGTGGCGGCCGGTGCCCGCGGGCAGCAGGTCACCCCAGGTGGGATAGAACTGTTCGGCCCGGTTGACCGCGAGGCCGACGGCCAGCAGGGCGAGCACCTCGGTGAGCAGGACGGCGGCTGCTCGGGTGAGGGCCCGGCCGCGGCCACGGCGGTGCCAGGTGCGGGCGGTGACGACGGCGGCGCCGACGGCGAGGACGGCGACCGCGGTGAGCAGCGGCAGGCCGGTCAGCGACATGGCTGGCCCCTCCCCTCGTCCTCCCATCGCTATCACGGGCGCCGGGCCGACCGGACAGGATTCGGTGTTCCGTCGCACCCGGGCACAGCCGACGGTAGGGGCGGTGGCTGGGGGTTTGCTGCGAGCTAGCCGACGTCGACCAGCAGCGGCCGGTGGTCGGAGATGGTCGACAGCGGGGTGTGCACGGCGGTGACGGGCGGCAGGCGGTCCCGGCCCTGCCGGTCGGCGAGGATGTGGTCGAGCTGCACGCGGGGCTGCCCGGCCGGGTAGGTGGCGTGCCGGCCGAGGGGACGCCACCGGGACAGCAGGGCGGCGGGGCCGGCGGGCAGGTTCAGGTCGCCGAGCAGGATCCGCGGGGCGGGCAGGGTGCGCAGCGCCCGCACCACGCGGCGCAGTTGCAGGACGTTCCAGCCGGGGACGAAGGACAGGTGGGTGGCGGCGACGGTGAGCGGCCCGTACGGGGTGTCCAGCACGGCGGCGAGGACCACCCGGGGTTCGTCGCGCAGCAGCACCAGCCCGCCGCCGGGGCCGGGAACGTAGACCGGGGAGCGGACGGGGGCGGGACGCAGCCGGGTGACCTGCCAGGAGCGCACCGGGTGGCGGCTGACCAGCCCGACGCCGTAGCAGGGTTCGCCGTGCCCGTCGTCGTCGTGGGTCAGCGGGCGGAACGCTTCGCCGGGGGTGCCGACGACGGCGGCGGCGAACCGGTGTTCGGGGGCGTCGAGGGCGCGGGCGGCGATCGCGGTGAGGTCGAGGTTGCCGCTGCGGGACTGGTCGCGGTCGACCTCCTGCAGGGCGAGGACGTCGGCGTCGAGTGCGGTGACGGCGGCGGCCAGCCGGTCGGGGTCGACGAGTCCGTCGGTGAGGGACCGGCCGTGCAGCAGATTGAACGTGGCCAGGCGCACCTGGACACCCTACGACGCCGTGGCAGGCTTGCCGGGTGCTCAAGGCGTTGGTCTGTTCGATCCTGGTGTTCGTGGCGGTGGCGGCGGCCGGTCTGTGGTTGCGGCGGCTGCGGGGCCGCTGAGCGGCGGTGAGCCTGGCCACAGCGGCTCTCGTCGGGGCGGTGGGGGTCGGCAGAATGGCCGCCCGTGGACCCCCTGTCGTTGACCACCCTGCTGACCGCGGCCGCCATGGCGGGCTGGGTGGACGCGGTGGTCGGCGGCGGTGGCCTGTTGCTGTTGCCGGCGCTGCTGGTGGCCGCTCCGGGTGTGCCGGTGGCGACGGCGTTGGGCACGAACAAGCTGGCCGCGATCTTCGGCACGTCCACCGCCGCGGCGACGTACGCGCGGCGCACCAAGCTGGACTGGGCGGTGGCCGGGCCGGCCGCGGGGTTGGCGGTGCTGACCGCCGGGCTGGGCGCGGCCCTGGCGGGGGCGGTGCCGGCGGGCGCGTACCGGCCGGTGGTGCTGGTGGTGCTGGTCGCGGTGGCGGTGTTCGTGCTGACCCGGCCACGGCTGGGGGTGGTGTCGCAGCCGCACCGGCGTACGCCGGCGCGGGTGACGGCCGCGGTGGCGGTGGCCGGGGTCGGCATCGCCCTCTACGACGGGCTGATCGGCCCGGGCACGGGCACCTTCCTGGTGCTGGCGTTCACCGCGCTGATCGGCGCGGACTTCGTGCACGGTTCGGCGCTGGCGAAGGTGGTCAACGCGGGCACGAACCTGGGCGCGCTGGTGGTGTTCGCGGCGACCGGGCACGTGTGGTGGCTGCTCGGTGCGGGGATGGCGGTGTGCAACGTCGCCGGCGCCGCGCTGGGCGCGCGGATGGCGCTGCGGCGCGGCGCCGGCTTCGTGCGGGTGGTGCTGCTGGTCGTGGTGCTGGCCCTGGTGGCGAAGCTGGGCTACGACCAGTGGCGGGCGGCCTGAGCCGGCTGCTCAGGCGTGCCGCACCACGTCGTCGTAGTCGAGGCGGGGCAGCCGGGGGAACCAGGCGTCCGGGCCGGGCTTGCCGATGTTGACCACGAGCAGGGACTTCCAGGCGCTGTCGGCGAAGAACTCCTTGTCCACCCCGGCGGCGTCGAAGCCGGCCATCGGTCCGGCGGCGAGGCCGGCGGCGCGCACGGCGAACAGCCAGTAGCCGATCTGCAGGGTGGCGTTGAACCGGGCCATCTGTTCGCGGCCGGCGGGGTCCTCGGCGAGGGAGTCGCGCATCTGCGGGCGGATCGGGAAGACCCGTGGGACGAACTCGTGGAAGTCGGTGTCGGCGGCGAGGACGGCGACGACCGGCGCGGTGGCGGTCTTGGCGCGGTTGCCGTCGGCCATGTGGGTGAGCAGCCGCTCGCGGGGCTCACCCTGGCGGACGAACAGCACCCGCAGCGGCTGGGTGTTGGCGGCGGTGGGCGGGTACTTGGCGAGTTCGAAGATGGCGCGCAGCTGCGCGTCGCTGACCGGTTCGTCGGTGAACGTGTTGGCGGTGCGGGCGTCGGTGAACAGTTGGGCCTGCGCCTCGGGGTGCAGGGTGATCAGATCGCTCATATGCTCCTCGCTTCAGCCGGGCTGCTCCGAGGAAGGGAGCAGCTAGCTTTTTAGTAGTGCCTTGCAGGGCGAGGGTAGCGCGTATCCTGAGGGCATGACGACGAGGCCCCAGGTGAGCGCTGCCGCCCACGCCTGCGACGCCGGCCTGGCCCGGGCCTTCGCGTTCCTCGGCAAACGCTGGAACGGGATGCTGCTGGGCGTGCTCGCCAACGGTCCCGCCGGCTTCGCGGAGCTGGCCCGGGCGCTGCCCGGGATCAGCGAGTCGGTGCTGTCGGACCGGCTCGGTGAGCTGTGCCGGGTGGGCCTGGTGTCCCGCACCGTGCGGGAGGGGCCGCCGGTGGGGGTCAGCTACCAGCTCACCGACCCGGGAGCCGCCCTGCTGCCGGCCCTGGACGCCCTGGCCCGCTGGGCCCACGACCACCTGCCGGCCGAGGCGGGACGCGCGGGCGGCTGCTGACCACCGCCGTGTGATCATGGGAGGATGCCCGTACGCGCCGAACACGACCGGGCCGTCCTGGCCGACCTGCTGAGCCGGGACCCGGTGCTGCACGCCTACCAGCTGGGCGACCTGGACGACTTCTTCTGGCCGTACACCTCGTGGTACCGCCGCGGCGACCAGGTGGCGCTGCTCTACCACGGCGTCGACCTGCCGACGCTGCTGGCGTTCACCGCCCCGGAGCGGACCGGGGAGCTGGCGGCGCTGCTGGGCGAGCTCGCCCCGGTGCTGCCGGCCCGGCTGTGGGCGCACCTGTCCCCCGGCCTGGACGCCACCGTGGCCCGCTGGTACGAGGTGTCCGACGCGGCCGTGCACCACCGGATGGCGTTGACCGACCCGGACCGGCTGGCCCGAGCCGACGCGGCCGGGGAGGTGCTCGACCGGTCCGACCTGCCGGCGCTGCTCGACCTGTACGCGGTCGCCTACCCGGGCAACTGGTTCGACCCGCGGATGCTGGACACCGGCCAGTACGTGGGGATCCGGGAGGCCGGCGAGCTGGTCACCGTGGCCGGGGTGCACGTCTGGTCCCCCACCTGGCGGGTGGCCGCCCTGGGCAACGTCACCACCCACCCCCGGGCCCGCGGCCGCGGGCTGGCCGGCGCGGCGGTGGCCGCGCTCTGCGCCCGGCTGCGCGCCCGGGTGGAGCACGTGACGCTCAACGTCCGGGCCGACAACACCGCCGCGGTGCGCCTCTACGAGCGGCTCGGCTTCACCCGGGTCGCCGACTTCACCGAGTGCGCGCTGCACCGCCGCGCGTGACCGGGCGGCCGGCGATTCTCCCCTGTCCAGCCACCACGCCGGGTCAACAACCCGACGCTGACCTGCGCATGTGTCGGACCGGACGGCGCCGCCGGAGCGCCTAGCGTCTGCCTTCGAGGCCGCGCCCGGGGCGGGCGCGGCCGGAGCTGAAGGAGACACGACGATGGGTTTCACAGCAGTGCCCCGCGGGCGCGTCAGGGGGGTGACCGTCGCCGCCGTGACCGCGATGGTGACCGCCGTGGCGGCCCCCGCCTGGGCAGCCCCGGGAGTTGACCCGGGCACGGTGGACCGGTCCGCCGACCCCGGCGCCACGATCCCGATCAGCAAGGTCGTCTCGACCCCGCCGATCCCGCCGCAGCCGGACGTGGTGCTGCTGGTCGACACGACCGGCAGCATGGGTCCGGCGATCGCCAACGTCCGGACCAACCTCCAGCAGGTGATCAACGACGTCCGCGCCGCGCAGCCCAGCGCCGAGTTCGCGGTCGCCTCCTACCGGGACGAGGGCGACGGGCCGGAGCTGTTCCGGGTCCGGCAGAACCTCACCGCCGACGCCACCGCCCTGCAGACCGCCGTGGACGGGCTGGCCGCCGGCGGCGGCGGCGACATCCCGGAGGCGTGGGTGAACGCCCTGTTCCAGGTCTCCGACGGCGCGATCGCCTACCGGTCGGGCAGCAGCCGGATCGTGGTGCTGGTCGGCGACGCCCCCAGCCACGATCCCAGCGCCGGGCACACCCTCGCGCAGGCCACCGCCGCGTTGCAGGCCGACACCGCCCGGGTGCTCGCGGTTGACGTCACCGGCGGGGGCGGCGGCCTGAACGCCACCGGCCAGGCCAGCAGCGTGGCCGCCGCCACCGGCGGCCAGGTGGTCGGCAGCGCCCCGGACACGGTGACCGCCGCGATCCTCAGCGGGCTGCGGGACCTCGACGTCACCGTCACCCCGACCGTGACCTCCTGCGATCCGGGCCTGTCGGTCAGCTTCGACGCGGCGTCGCGCACCCAGCAGAGCGGCACCGACGTGCCGTTCGCCGAGACCATCACGGTGGCCGGAAACGCCGCCCAGGGCGCCACCCTGCACTGCACGGTGGACTTCCTGCTCAACGGGCTCTCCGGCGGGCCGGCGTTCGTCGAGCACATCAGCGTGAAGGTCAACGACGTCACCCCGCCGACCGTGGTCGTCGACGACCGGACCGTCGAGGCGACCAGCCCCGCCGGCGCGGTGATCACCTATCCGGCCAGCGCCACCGACAACGTCGACGGGCCGCTGACCCCGACCTGCGCGCCGCCGCCCGGGAGCACCTTCCCGCTGGGCGCCACCACGGTCACCTGCACCGCCACCGACGCCGCCGGCAACACCGGCAGCGACACCGCGGTGATGCGGGTGGTCGACACCACCGCCCCGACCACCCGGTGCGTGCCGACGAACAACCCGAGCGGCGAGAATGAGCCCGGCTCCTACAACCCGGACGGGTTCTACCAGCTGACCGCCACCGACCTGGTGGACACCAAGGTCGACGTGTACATCGGGGACGCCGCCGACCCGTCGGTGCGGTTCGGGCCGTTCCCCGCCGGCACGAAGATCAAGCTGGTCCAGGCGCCGGGCGCGCAGTCCCGGGTCAAGGACGGCACCGGCGACATCGACTACAAGGTCACCCTGCGCGGCGACGCGGTGATCACCGGCGTCGACGACGCCGGGAACCGGTCGACGGCGACCTGCCTGGTGGCCCCGCCGCCCAAGTGAGCCGGTGAGCGGGCGCGGGGGTGGCCGGGCGGCCACCCCCGCGTCGTCACAGCCCCCGGCTGGGCGAGTCGAACCGCCCGGCGCGGATCTCCCGCAGCGCCCGGCGGCGGGTGTCCCCGCGCAGCGTGTCCACGTACAGGCGGCCGTGCAGGTGGTCGGTCTCGTGCTGCAGCGCGCGGGCCAGGAATCCGCTGCCGGAGATGGTCAGCGGCTGGCCGTGCTGGTCGAAGCCGTGCGCGGTGGCGTGCATGGCCCGCCTGGTCGGGAAGTACAGCCCGGGAATGGACAGGCAGCCCTCGTCGTCGTCCTGCAGTTCCGTGGACAGCTCCAGCCTGGGGTTGACCAGGTGGCCGCGGTGGCCGTCGGCGTCGTAGACGAACACCTGTGCGCTCACCCCGATCTGCGGGGCGGCCACCCCGGCCCGGCCGGGCGCGCCGAGCAGCGTGTCCATCAGATCCTGCACGAGCGCGCGCAGTTCGGCGTCGAAGCTGGTCACCGGCTCGCAGGGGGTGCGCAGCACGGGGTCGCCGATGATCCGGATCGGGCGCATAGTCATGCCCGGAAGGCTATCCGGCTCGTTACCGTTGCGCGCGCGCCCGGGGGTCCGTCGGCGGGGTCGGCTCAGGCCGGCCGGTCGGTGGGGCCAGGCCGGTGTCGGCGATGCGCTCGCGCAGCGGGCGGCGGCGCAGCGCCGCGAGGACCGCGTACAGCTCGTCGGCCAGGGGTACGGGCAGTTCGGCGTCGAGCTGCCGCATGGCGGTGGTGGTGGCCGCCCACTCGGCCTCGATGACGGGCAGCAGGGCGCGGGCCCGGTCGGTGAGGGTGACGATGCGCTGCCGGGCGTCGGCGCCCGGGGTGAGGGCGACCAGGCCGGCGCGGCTCATCTGGGCGACGGTCTGGCTGGCCGCGGAGTGGGTGACCCCGACCCGGGCGGCAAGGTCCCGGATGGGCAGCGGCCCGTCGGCGACGAGCACCCGCACCAGCGGTGAGTATCGGGGCCGGTAGTCGGCCAGGTCCAGGCCGGTGTAGACGGCGGCGACGTCGCCGTCGAGCAGTTCCAGGACGTGGCGCAGCAGGGTGCCGAGCGCCTCGCGGTCGGGGGTGGCGGTCACGTCCGCTAATGTAACAGCGCTGTTGCATCTGGGCGTGGGAGGGAAACCGCATGTATCCGGAGATCGAGCCGTACGCGCACGGCATGCTCGACGTCGGCGACGGCCAGCACGTCTACTGGGAGACCTGCGGCAACCCGCACGGCCGGCCGGTCCTGATGGTGCACGGCGGTCCCGGCTCGGGCGCCACCGCGTCGTGGCGACGGCTGTGCGACCCGGCCGCCTACCGGATCATCCTGTTCGACCAGCGTGGCTGCGGGCGCAGCACCCCGCACGCCAGCGACCCGGCCGTGGACCTGTCGGTCAACACCACCGCCCACCTGCTCGCCGACATGCAACGGCTGCGCGAGCACCTCGACGTCGACCGGTGGCTGCTCTGCGGCGCCTCCTGGGGCTCCTCGCTGTCCCTGGCGTACGCGCAGCGCCACCCGGACCGGGTCACCGCGCTGGTGCTGTTCAGCGTGGTCGCCAACACCCGCCGCGAGATCGACTGGGTGACCCGGGACATGGGGCGGATCTTCCCGCAGGAGTGGGCCCGGTTCCGCGACGGCGTGCCCGAGGCCGACCGCGACGGTGACCTGTCCGCCGCGTACGCCCGGCTGGTCAACGACCCCGACCCGGCGGTGCGGGACCGGGCCGCCCGCGACTGGTGCGCCTGGGAGGACGTGCACGTCTGTCTCGCCGGCGGGTTCAAGCCCAGCCCCCGCTACGCCGACCCGGTGTTCCGGGCCTGCTTCACCCGGCTGGTAACCCACTACTTCAGCAACCTCGGTTTCCTGCCCGACGGGCAACTGCTGCGCGACGCCGGCAAGCTCGCCGGCATCCCCGGCGTGCTGGTGCAGGGCCGCCTCGACGTCAGCGGCCCGCCGGACATCGCCTGGCAGCTCACCCGCGACTGGCCGGACGCCCGCCTGGAGATCGTGGAGTCCGGCGGCCACGGCAGCGGCCACGGCGTGGGCGAACGGGTGGTCGCCGCCCTGGACGCCTTCGCCCGCGCCTGACCGACCCGTGCGCCCCGCTCCCGGCCCGCCCGGGCCCGCAGCTCACCGTGCACGTCGCGGTGGACACCCCGGAGCACGGCCCACCGCCGGCCAGCCGGCGACGACGAGCAGCCGGCCCGGCGGCCGGGCGCGGTGCGTCAGCCGGCGGTGAGCAGCGCGCGCACCGGGGCGGCCTTGGCCGCCGCCTCGGCGACCTCGGCCGCCGGGTCGCTGCCCCAGGTGATGCCGCCGCCGGCCCACAGGTGCAGCCGGTCGGCGTCGGCCGCGGCGGTGCGGATGGTCAGCCCCAGGTCGAGCCGGCCGGGCCCGACCCAGCCGAGCGCGCCCATGCTGGCGCCCCGCCCGACCGGTTCCAGGGCCGCGATCCGCTCCAGCGCGGCGAGTTTCGGGGCGCCGGTCACCGACCCGCCGGGGCACACCGCGCGCAGCAGCTCGGCCAGGCCCAGCCCGTCGGCGGGCGCCGCCGACACCGTCGACTCCGCCTGCCACAGGTCACACCACCGGCGTACGGCGAACAGCTCGTCCACCCGCACCGAACCGGTGCGGGCCACCCGGGCCAGGTCGTTGCGTTCCAGGTCGACGATCATCACGTGCTCGGCGCGTTCCTTCGCGGAGGCGAGCAGCTCGCGGCGGCCGGCGGGGGTGGCCGGGCGGGTGCCCTTGATCGGCCGGGTGACCAGCCGGCCGCCCTCGAGGGCGACCAGCGTCTCCGGGGAGGCGCAGCCGATCGCCCAGCCGGCCCCGGACAGGGTGCCGCCGTAGCGGGCGCCGGGCAGGGCGGCCAGCCGGGCCAGGGCGGGCAGCGGGTCCCCGGCGTACGGGGCGGCGGCGTGGCCGACGACGTTGACCTGGTAGACGTCGCCGCGGCCGATGGCGGCGCGCACCTCCGCGACGGCGTCGGCGTGCGCGCGGGGCGTCCAGCTGTCCCGCCAGTCCCCCAGCCGCCAGCCCCCACCGGCTGGGCGGCCGGCGCGGGCGGGCGGCCGATCGGCGTGCCCGTAGACGACCACCACCAGGTCCGGCAGCGCCGGCACGGGGCTGGGCGCGCCCGGCGGGCCGCCGGCGGTCAGGGCCCCGGCGGCGGCGGACAGGTGCAGGGCCGCGCCGCACACCCCGGACGGGTCGTGCCCGCCGGGGCGGGCCAGGTCGTGCAGGGCGATCCCGTGGGCGGCGAGGAACTCCTGTGCCAGCGTGGCCGGGTCGCCGCCGTCGGTGGTGTGCCACTGCAGGCGGGCCCGTTCCACGAGCCGGCCCCGGCAACCGTCGGGTACGCCGGGCACGTCGACCACACCCAGTGGGAGCGCTTCCACACCGTACGGCTTGTTTCCACTCATACGTTCAGCCGATTTCGGGTGAACAAGGCGGAAGCCTGCTCGATAGCGCGCGCTTCCGCTTGGTACTGTGCGTCACTGGTCATGTGAACCATGACACAGCGCCCCCACAGTCCGGAGAACCCGATGTGTCAGCACCAACCGACCTGCCCCTCCGCTGAGGCGACCGACCGCGAAGCCGCCCGCGTCATCGCCTGCTTCCGTGAGCAGGGCTGGAGCCTGCTCTGCAACGGCGTCATCGTCTTCGAGGACACCGGCGAACTGCTCCCCGACGGCAGCACCATCGCCCCGCACCGCGGTCCCGCCCGACACGCCCTCGTCGCCTGACAGATCACGCTCCGTCAGGAGCATAGGCGCCAACCCCACCGGCCGGGGCGGCGAACCGCACCGCCCCGGCGCCTGCACGTCAGTCCTCGAACGCCTCCGGTGACGGGCACGAGCAGACCAGGTTCCGGTCGCCGTACGCGCCGTCGATCCGCCGCACCGGCGGCCAGTACTTCCCCACCCGGTCCGCAGCCGGGTACGCCCCCACCGACCGCGGGTACGGGTGCGGCCACTCGTCGGCCGACACCATCGCCGCGGTGTGCGGGGCGTTGGACAGCGGATTGTCCCCGCCCGGCCACTCGCCCGAGGCCACCTTGTCGATCTCCGCCCGGATCGCGATCAGCGCCTCGCAGAACCGGTCCAGCTCGGCCAGGTCCTCACTCTCGGTCGGCTCCACCATCAGCGTCCCCGCCACCGGGAACGACATCGTCGGCGCGTGGAACCCGTAGTCGATCAGCCGCTTCGCCACGTCGTCCACGCTGACCCCGGTCGCCTTGGTCAGCGGCCGCAGGTCCAGGATGCACTCGTGCGCCACCAGGCCCTTGTTGCCGGCGTACAGCACCGGGAAGTGGTTCCGCAGCCGCGCCGCCACGTAGTTCGCGGCGAGCACCGCCACCCCGGTCGCCCGGGTCAGCCCCTCGGCGCCCATCATCCGCAGGTACGCCCACGGGATCGGCAGGATCCCCGCCGACCCGTACCGGGCCGCCGAGATCGCCGGCTGGCCTTCCCGCACCGCCTCGGCCGGGTCACCGGGCAGGAACGGCGCCAGGTGCGCCCGCACCGCCACCGGCCCCACCCCCGGCCCACCACCGCCGTGCGGGATGCAGAACGTCTTGTGCAGGTTCAGGTGCGACACGTCCGCCCCGAACCGGCCCGGCTTGGCGAACCCCACGAGGGCGTTGAGGTTCGCCCCGTCGACGTACACCTGGCCGCCGGCGTCGTGCACCTTCGCGCACAGCTGCGCGATGCCCGTCTCGTACACCCCGTGCGTCGACGGGTACGTCACCATGATCGCGGCGAGCGCGTCCCGATGCTTGTCGATCTTCGCGTCGAGGTCGACCAGGTCGACGTTGCCGTTCTCGTCGCAGGCCACCACGACCACCCGCATCCCGGCCATCACCGCCGACGCCGCGTTGGTGCCGTGCGCCGACGACGGGATCAGGCACACGTCCCGGTGCCCCTGCCCGCGCTGCCGGTGGTACGCCCGGATCGCCAGCAGACCCGCCAGCTCCCCCTGCGAGCCGGCGTTGGGCTGCACGCTGACCGCGTCGTACCCGGTCACCTCCGCCAGCCAGCCCTCCAGCTGGCCGATCAGCTCCCGGTATCCGGCCGTCTGCTCCACCGGCGCGAACGGGTGCAGGTGGGCGAACTCCGGCCAGGTGATCGCCTCCATCTCGGTGGTGGCGTTCAGCTTCATCGTGCACGACCCCAGCGGGATCATGCCCCGATCCAGCGCGTAGTCGAAGTCGGCCAGCCGCCGCAGGTAGCGCAGCATCGCCGTCTCGGAGTGGTGGCTGCGGAACACCGGGTGGGTGAGGAAGTCCGACGTGCGGGCCAGCCCCGGCGGCAGCGCCGCGTCCACGTCGCCGTCGACCCCGTCGACCCCGAACGCCGCCCACACGGCCGCCAGGTGCGCTCGCGTGGTCGTCTCGTCGCAGGAGATCCCCACCCGGTCGGCGTCGACCAGCCGCAGGTTCACGTTCCGCTCGGCCGCGGCGGCGACCACCTCGGCCGCCCGCCCCGGCACCGTCACGGTGACCGTGTCGAAGAACGCCACGTCCGCGACCTGCACGCCGCCGGCGCGCAGCCCGGCCGCGAGCCGCGCCGCCATCTCATGGGTACGCCGGGCGATCGCCCGCAACCCGTCCGGGCCGTGGTAGACCGCGTACATGCCGGCCATCACCGCCAGCAGCACCTGCGCGGTGCAGATGTTGCTGGTCGCCTTCTCCCGCCGGATGTGCTGCTCCCGGGTCTGCAACGCCAGCCGGTACGCCCGGTTGCCGTCGGCGTCCTTCGACACCCCCACGAGGCGGCCGGGCAGCATCCGCTCCAGGCCCGCCCGCACCGCCAGGTAGCCGGCGTGGGGCCCACCGAAGCCCATCGGCACGCCGAACCGCTGGGTGGTGCCGGCGGCGATGTCGGCGCCGATCTCACCCGGCGCGCGCAGCAGCGTCAACGCCAGCAGGTCCGCGGCGACGGTGACGAGCGCCCCGACCTGGTGCGCGGCCTCGACCAGGCCGGCGTGGTCGCGGACCGCCCCGGACGCGCCCGGGTACTGCAGGTGCAGGCCGAAGAACTCACCGGGCAGCTCGTCGCGCGCGACGTCGAGCACCCGCACCTCGATGCCGAGCGGCTCGGCCCGGCTGGTGATCACCGCGATGGTCTGCGGCAGCGTGTCGGCGTCCACCACGTACACCGGGCTCTTGCTCTTGGCCGCGCGGCGGGCGAGGGTCATCGCCTCCGCCGCGGCGGTGCCCTCGTCGAGCATCGACGCGTTCGCGGTGGCCAACCCGGTCAGGTCGGTGACCATCGTCTGGAAGTTCAGCAGCGCCTCCAGCCGGCCCTGGCTGATCTCCGGCTGGTACGGCGTGTACGCCGTGTACCAGGCCGGGTTCTCCAGCACGTTGCGGCGGATCACCGCCGGGGTGTGGGTGCCGTGGTAGCCCAGCCCGATCATCGACACGGCGACGGTGTTGCGGGCGGCCAGGGCACGCAGCTCGGCGATGGCCTCCCGCTCACTAGCCGGCGCCGGCAGGTCCAGGGTGCCGTGCCAGCGGATCACCTCGGGGATCGCCGCGTCCATCAGCTCGTCGATGGAGCTGTAGCCGATGGTCTCCAGCATCCGGCGCTCGTCGCCGGGGTCAGGGCCGATGTGCCGGTCGGCGAACTGCTCTGCGGTCATGCGCGGCGCTCCTTGTCGGGGCGAGGTCGACGGGTCGGCCTCCCCCTGAGTCGCGCTGACGCGCTCCACAGTGCCTGCCCACGCGGTCCTTTTGCCTGAGAGGTTCCGGGGAGGAATCTGCCCCTTCGGCGCCGTCCGGGTGGTTTCCGGGCGGTCTCTCCCGCGTGGGTGGTACCGGCATGGTCAACGCTACCAGCGACCGGGTTTCCGGCTCATGTCCGACCCCGCCGGCAGCGCCCTACACGACGGCCGGCTCCCCGGCGGCCCGGGGCGCGGCGGCCGCGTCCGGCCCGGTGATCCGGTCGGCCAGGGCGGGCAGCACCGCACCCAACGGCGCGTCCACCCGCACTGTGGCGTGCCCGTCGCCGCGCGTCGGCCCCTGGTTGACCACGGCCACCGGAATGCCGAGCTTCGCCGCCCGGATCACGAACCGCCGCCCCGACATGACCGTCAACGAGGAACCGAGCACCAGCAGCGCCCGGGCCCGTTCGACCAGGGCGAAACAGTCGGCCACCCGGGGCGCGGGCACCGTCTCGCCGAAGAACACCACGTCCGGTTTCAGCATGCCGGTGCCGCAGATGCCGCAGTCGACGGTGCGGAACCCGGCCACCGCCTCGTCGGGCAGGTCGACGTCACCGTCGGGGTTGACGTGGGCGACGTGCGCGGCGAAATCCGGGTTGGCCTCCCGCAGCCGCCGGTCCAGTTCCTCCCGGGAGGTCAGGTTGCCGCAGTCCAGGCAGATCACCTCGTCGAGCCGGCCGTGCAGCTCGATCACCCCGCGGCTGCCGGCGGCGGTGTGCAACCCGTCGACGTTCTGCGTGATGAGCCCGCCGACCAGGCCCGCCTGCTGCAGCCGCGCCACCGCCCGGTGCCCGGCGTTCGGGGCGGCCCGGGCGATCAGCCGCCACCCCAGGTGGCTGCGCGCCCAGTAGCGCCGCCGCGCGTCCGCCTCCCGGGTGAACGCCTGGTAGGTCATCGGGGTGTGCCGGCGGGCGGCGCCGCTGGGCCCCCGGTAGTCCGGGATGCCCGACTCGGTGGACAACCCGGCCCCGCTGAGCACCACCACGCCCCCGCCGCCGACCAGCCGCGCCAACGCGTCGATCTCCGTCACCCGTCCATGCTGCCTCAACTGTCGCCCCAGCTCCCACCGGGTGACCGCCCTCACCCGACCGGGCCGCGCCCGGGCCGGCGGGGGTTGCGGCTCGCCCGGCGGGCGCACCAGGCGGCGACTAGGTTGGGGCGTATGCGCGTCGTCATCGCCGGAGGCCACGGCAAGATCGCCAAGCTGCTGGAACGGGAACTCGCCGGGCGCGGCGACACCGCGGTGGGGCTGATCCGCAACCCCGACCATGCCGCCGCGCTGCGCGCCGCCGGCGCCGAACCGGTCGTCGCCGACCTGGAACACACCGACGTCGACACCGTCGCCGCCCACCTCGCCGGCGCGGACGCGGTGGTCTTCGCCGCCGGCGCCGGACCGGGCAGCGGCGCCGCCCGCAAGGACACCGTCGACCGGGCCGCCGCGGTGCTGCTCGCCGACGCCGCCCAGCGCGCCGGCGTCCGCCGCTACCTGCTCGTCTCGTCCATCGGCGTGGGCCGGCCGCCCGCGCCCGGCAGTGACGAGGTGTGGGTGGCGTACCTGCGGGCAAAGAAGGCCGCCGAGCAGGAGGTGGTCGCGCGGGACCTCGAGGTGACCGTGGTGCGGCCCGGGCGGCTCACCGACGACGAGCCCGTCGGTCGGATCACCCTAGCCCCGCACGTCGACCCTGGTGAGGTCACCCGCGCCGACGTGGCCCGCGTCGTGCTCGCGCTGCTGTACGAGCCGGCCACCGCCGGCCTCACGCTCGAACTCGTCGGCGGGGAGACACCGATCGCCGACGCGGTCCGCGCCGCCGTGCCCGGCTGACGCCGACCACTGCGGTCCGGCGCTCCGCCGCCGAGAAGGACGCGGCCGGCGCGCGCAGAACGCAAGCGGGTCGCCGCCCTACGGGTCGCGGCGGGTCGGCCCACCGTCGTGGCGGGCCGACCCGCGGTTCAGCGCTGCTGGTGGCGGGGCGGCAACGCCACCCGCACCCGGCCGCCGCCCACCGGCGCGGCACCGGCCGGCGCGCCACCGCCGACCCGCGCGGCCGCGGCCGGCGGCGCCCCGCCGGCGACCTCCGCGGCGATCCGCTCCATGGTCCGCGACAACTGCTCGCTGCCGTTGTCGAGGTGCCGGGCCGCCGCCTGCATGTGCGAGATCATCATCTCGCCGAAGATCCGCAACGCCTCCCGCGCCGCCACGGAGTCCTCGAAGTTCGCGCCGGCGCTGCTGCGGTAGTCCGCCACCGCCCGCTCGGCTTCCTGCTTCGCCTCCTCCGCCGCCGCCCGCATGTAGCTCTCGTACTGCATCCGCGCGTACTCGGCCACCCGCTGCGCGTAGTCGTGCGCCTGAGCGATGATCTGCTCGGCCTCCCGCTGCGCCGCCGACAGCAGGTTGACCTCCTTCGCCGCGGGCATCTTCGCCGCCGCCCCCGTGCTCGGGATCACCCCGTGCCGGTGCAGCTCCAGGTGGTCGTTGAGCCGCTCGTTCTCCGCCCGCAGGTTCGCCACCTGCGTCGCCAGCACATCCAGCTCGTCGGCCACCTGCATCCGGAACCGGTCCACGTCCGCCGGGTCGTACCCACGGCGGGTGAACGAGGCCCCGCCGAACTCCCACCGGCGCACCCGGTCCGAGGTCAACCGGACCTGCACGCTGGAGACCTGACCCCCGTCGTACCTGCTGATCGGGGCTGCGCTCACCGGACACCCCCTTCGCCTGCAGGATTCGCGAGCTCACTCCTCGCGCTCACCGGACACCTCCGGAATCGTCAGGGGCGGCCGCGGTCCGCCACGTCGGCCCGTACCAGTGCTTGCCGAAACCCTCATGGTGCAGCTGACCCTGGTGGTAACCCGCCCGGGTCAACGTCGTCACCGAATGACTGACCATCTCGTCCGAGCCGCAGATGTAGACGTGCCGGGACCGCCAGTCCCCGTCGGCCAGCGCCCGGTCCGCCACGTGCCCGAACTCCCCCGCCCGCTGCAGGTCCAGCCCCACCACGTAGGTGACCGCCAGCCACGGATACGACGCCGCCAGCTTCTCGATCGCCTCGTTGTCGTAGAACTCGGCCGGCGAGCGGGCCCCCACGTACAGGTCGACCCGGCGGCGGGAACCCTCCGCCGCGACCTGCTCCACCAGCGACTTCAGCGGGGCCCACCCGGTGCCGCTGCCCAACAGCAGCAGATCGGACGTCCCGGCCGGCCGCAGCGTCAACCGGTCCCCCAGCGGGGCGGCCAGGTGGATCTGGTCACCGACCGCGCACCCGTACACCAGCCGCGACGACACCGCACCGCCCGGCGCCGCGCGCACGTGCAACTCCAGCGTGCCGTCCGCGCGGGGCGCGTTCGCCGGCGAGTAGTAGCGCCACGCCCGCGCCGCCGGAGGGGACACCCCGATCGACTGGCCCGGCGTGAACGGCAGCAGGTACTGCGGGCGCAGCGTCAGCACCGCCACGTCGAACGACCGCCGCTCGTGCCCGAGGATCTCGGCCACCCACCACGGCGGGTTCACCGCCTCGGCCGCCTGCGCCGCGTCGATCATCACCTGCGACACCAGCCCGTACGCGGCCGTCCAGTCCTGCGCCAGCTCGTCGGTCCACGCCTCGCCGAGGAAATGCTGCAACGTCGCCAGCAGCGCCTCACCGACCGCCGGATAGTGCTCCGGGCGCACCGCGAACTTGCGGTGGTCGGCACCGAGGTCCTGCAGGAACCCGACCAGGCTGTCGACCTGGTCCACGTTGGACACGATGTGCCCCAACGCGGTCACCAGCCGATCCCGCTGCCCGGCCATGTTCGTGGGGAACATCTGCCGGGTGTCCGGGTGGGCCAGGAACAACATGGAATAGAAGTAGAGCGCCACCTGGTCGCCGTGCGAGGCGACCTCGGACCAGCTCTGCTTCAGCCGTGCCGCATCCACTCAGACGCCCGTTCCGCGTCCCTGGGCCACCACCTGGTCCTGCACCTTCTCCAGGACGACCTGCACGTAACCGATGGTGTCCCCGGGCACACCCAGCTCCGTCAGCGTCGCCGTAAGGTGCTCACCGACCTTCACGTAGTGCGCCACCGGGATGTTCAACGGCTGGTGCGCCTCGGCCAGCTCACGGCCGTCGTACTCGTTCGGCCCGCCGAGCACCACGGTCAGCATCAACGCCAGGTGCCGCCGCTGCTCGGCCATGTTCAGCTCGGTGAAGTAGCCGGCCAGCTCCGGGTCGGCGAGCACCTTGTCGTAGAACAGGGCCACCGCCGCCTTGACCGAACTGGCACCGCCAATCCGCTCGTAGTGGGACGGCGCGGTCTCTTCAATAACCGTCACGGTCGTTCCTTCCCAGGGTGAAAGGCCGCGCCGTTCGGCGCGGAGGGGCAACCGGTCGGCTGGCGGGAGGTGCCGTGACGTCAGTGCCAGCGCGACCGTGTGGGACCTTAGCGTGCCGACCGGACAAAGGCACGGCCGGCCTATCAGATTTTTGACAACCGCCGACCGGCCAGCGTCGTCATCGTCCGGACGGACCGTTCACCGCCACACACGCCGGACGCCGACAGCCCGTCACCGACCGGCGACCCGTCCACGTGACACCGTCCACCCCGGACCGGACCACCCACCGCCCGCACGCCCGACCAGGCAACCGGCCGGGACCACCATAGACGGGCATCGGGCGCGGTGACCCGCCGGGCCGGCCCCGGTCCCGCCCACCGGACCAACGGGACGCCTTCCCACCGCCCCGACACGCAGCGTCACCAAACAGAAGATCGCGCCGGGCCACAGCCACGACGCGATCCCCACACCAAGCCCCGGCCACCAGGCCGGGGCCGCCCGGTCAGCCCGCCTGCCGCCGCGCCCGCCGCGCCGCCAACTCGTCACCCACCGGCTCCGACGGCGCCGCCACCGGCTGCTCACCGACACGACCCGACGAATCCGCAGGCTCCGCCGGCAGCAGCGACAACGAACCCTGGATCTCCTTGAACGCACCACCGATCGCGATGCCGAACACCCCCTGGCCGCCCTGCAACAGGTCGACCACCTCCTCCGGCGACCGGCACTCGTACACCGTCGTCCCGTCGGAGATCAACGTGATGCCCGCCAGGTCCTCCACCCCACGCGACCGCAACGCCTCGATCGCCTTCCGGATGTTCTGCAACGACACCCCGGCGTCCAACAACCGCTTCACGACCTTCAACACCACCAGGTCGCGGAAGGAATACAGCCGGGACGTCCCCGAGCCCGACGCGTCCCGCACGCTCGGCACCACCAGGCCCGTACGCGCCCAGTAGTCCAACTGCCGGTAACTGATGCCCACCGCGTGACACGCCGTCACACCCCGGTAGCCCACCTCGCCGTCACCGCCCGGCGCGGCCACACCCGCCTGCTGCTCCGTACCCGGATCAGGATCTCGCGGCTCGTGCATCCGGACAACCTCCCCGCCCGTGCGGCGACCACGCCGACCCCGGCGTGGTGCACCCCTCGACACCGCAACCCTATAGCGGCCCGCAGGAGTTACCACGCAGGAAACACCGCGACACGCCGCGCAACCACCAGGAAGATCACCCACAGCAAGCCGGCGTCACCCACCGTGACACCGGCCACCGCGCCACACCGACCACAACCGGCCGGCCACCGATCAGCCCGCGAAATCCTCCGGCCGCACCTGCTCCAGGAACTCCCGGAACTTCTCCACCTCGTCCTCCTGCTCGTCCGGGATCACGATCCCCGCCTCACTGAGGACCTGCTCCGCACAACGAATCGGAGCCCCCACCCGCAACGCCAACGCGATGGAGTCACTCGGCCGCGCCGACACCCGCACCCCGTCACCGATCAACAGATCGGCGTAGAAGACGTTCTCCTTCAACTCGGTGATCTCCACCGCCCGCAACGGCGCCTGCAACGCCGCCAACACGTCCCGCAACAGATCATGCGTCAACGGCCGCGCCGGCTTGACCCCCTGCTGCTCGTAGGCGATCGCCGTCGCCTCGACCGCGCCGATCCAGATCGGCAGATAGCGGTCCCCCTCGACCTCCCGCAGCAGGACGATCGGCTGGTTGCTGGGCAGCTCCACCCGAACTCCGACCACGCTCAGCTCGCGCACCGCCGCCTCCGTGTCGTTGTCATCTACGCCCGCACCGCGCCCTTCCCTGCACGGTACACGGACCGCGACACGAGAGTCCCATGCGCTCTGTGCACCACGCCTCGCCGGAACGGGTTACCCCGGCAAGCCTACGACACGCTTCCCGAGCCAGATCTTTCCACGGCCACCGGACAACAGAGGCCGGGCGCCCCCACGACACCCGGCCCCCACACGTCACCGACCCAACGTCGACCGCAGCCCCACCCGCACCAACGCCGCGTGCAACTGCTGCGACAACGCCACCAACTCCCGCGCCGTCTCCGCCGCGCGAGCCCGCGCCGCCGGATCACTCTGCCGCGCCAACGGCGCCACCAACTGCGCGAACAGACCGACCTCACGATCCGCCGCCGTCCGGTACCCCCGCAGATGCCGCGGCTCCAACCCGTACGCCGCCAGACCCGCCACCGCCCGCGCGATGATCAACGCATCTCCGTCATACCAACCCGGCGGATCCGACACCACCACACCGAGCCGCTCCAACTCGGCCAACGTCGACTCGTCGACACCACTACGGGAGATCAGATCCGCCCGCCCCAGCCGCACCTCCGACGACTCGGCGGACTCCACCCCCTCCCGGCCCGGCACCTCACCACTGGGACCGACCGCCACCAACGCCGGCCGCTGCCGCCCCGGCGCCGCACCCGACGCGTCCCACTCCGCCAACTGGTCACGGATCACCCGCAACGGCAGATACTGGTCCCGCTGCGCGGTCAACACGAACCGCAACCGCGCCACATCGTCCCAGCTGTACTTCCGATACCCCGATGGCGTCCGCTGCGGCTCCACCAGGCCCTCGGCCTCCAGGAACCGCAACTTCGAGATCGTGACGTCCGGGAACTCCACCCGCAACTGCGCCAACACCTCACCGATACTCATCAGCGGTGTCGCACGCGCCGCCCCGGAAGGCATCGAAGCCGCAGGCCCGTTCACCCCCGGCCGGCCTCCTCCTCCGGACGCGGACCGGCGATGAACACCACCCGGAACTTACCGATCTGCACCTCGTCACCATTGCTCAACGTGGCCGCCTCGACCCGCTCACGATTCACGTACGTGCCGTTCAGACTGCCCACGTCCCGCACCGTGAACGTGCCACCATCCCGGTGGAACTCGGCGTGCCGCCGCGACACCGTCACATCATCGAGGAAAATGTCACTGTCCGGGTGCCGCCCACTCGTCGTCACATCGTGATCCAACAAGAACCGGGCACCCGCATTCGGACCGCGACGAACCACCAGCAGCGCCATCCCCGGCGGCAACGAACCGGACATCCGGCTCGGCACCACATCGGTGTCCGGACCCTCCAGCACTTCGTCGAGCGAACCGAGATTGAGCGTCGAAGTGACGTCGAGCGGGGGGAACTCGTCGTCTGGGCGCGTCATGGGGACCACCTCACGGATCTGTTCGGTCGGCGTCGGGGTAATGGCGGGTCTGGCCGCCGGGCAGTCACAACCCGGCGGCTGGCTCCCCGTGCCCGGGAAGGCGCATTCCACAACGCTCAACTATCGGCTTTTCGGTCGACTGGGCGAGCCTAGCCAGCGCCGAAATACAGGGCAACCGGACGCGCGGAGAACCAACCCCGCCGCCCGCAACGACAATCAGCTCTCAGTGAGCTCGCGGTACGCACCAGCGGTCAACAAACTCGCGACCACGGCCGGATCATCCGGAGTGATCTCCACCAACCACCCCGCACCGTACGGATCCGTGTTGATCACCTCAGGGGTGTCGGCCAACGCCTCGTTGCGCGCCGCCACCGTGCCACTCACCGGGGCGTAGATCTCCGACACACTCTTGGTCGACTCGATCTCACCCAGCGACTCACCCGCCGCCACCACCACACCCTCGTCCGGCAACTGGACGAACACGATGTCACCCAGGGCGTCCTGCGCGAAGTGCGTGATACCAACCCGGACGGCACCGCCGTCACCACCCGCCACCCACTCATGCTCGGCGGTGTACCGCAGATCCTCAGGAATCACCAGCTGCGTCCTTCATCATCGGTGCACCGGGGGGAAGACCGGCGCGGCCCCGACCGGTCAGGAAACCGGCCGGGCGTGTTCCAGCTTGATCGGCGCGTGCAACTGCGAAACCTCCACAGCCTCACGATCCTCGACGATCACGTTACCGCCGGCATCAGCCACCGATGCGACCACCCCGCCGGGAATGTTCAACGCCGTACGCATCGTCGCCGGCTCACCGATCACCAGGATCGTGTACGGGGCGCTCAACCGCCGCCCGTCCACCACCAGGCCACCGCTCTGCCCGTCCACGAAATACGTCGACGCGATGACCCGCACCGCCGTCCCGTCCGCCCCGGCGATCTGCATCGCCTCCGCGCCCGCACCCCGCAACTCCTGCACCGCGTCCAGGATCCGCGTCGACGACACCGCCTTGTCCGGGCCCTCGAACCGCACCGACAGACCCGGCCCCACCGCCGGCAACGAACCCGCCAGGATGCCCAGCTCGTCCGCCCGCCGCGTCGCCTCCTCCAGCGCCGCCGCCCGGCCCAGCTCACCCGAGCGCAACTGCCGCTGGCTCTCCTCCAACGCCGCGATGTCCTGCCGCAGCCGGCGCTCCCGCGAATCCAGATCCGACGAGATCCGGACCAGGTCCTCCTCCCGCGTCGCCGCGAGGGTCGGATCCGTCGACGTCGTCTTCAACTGCACCACCAGCGTGAAACCCAGCAACGCCAGCAGCACCGCGATCATCGCGCCCGCCGACGTCAACCGCCGCGACACCCGCTTCGCCGCCGCCGGCTCCTCCGGCGCGACATCCTCCGGCTCCGCCTCAACCGGCGACCCGTCCGCCTCCCGCTCCGGCGGCGCCAACGGGCTCAACTCGTCCGGATCCGGCGCATCCGGGCGCGGATCCGGCTCACCCGCCGGGCCCGACGGCCGCGCCGGCTCCTCCGGCTCCGGCCACCCCGTACCCGTCTCCCGGTGCTCCTCGCTCATCACCACAACCTACGCCCGGAACAGGTGCCGGCGGATCGCCGCCACGTTCCCGAAGATGCGCACCCCGAGCACGACCACCACACCGGTGGACAACTGCCCGCCCACCCCCAACTGGTCACCCAGATACACGATCACACCCGCCACCAGCACGTTCGAGATGAACGACACCACGAACTGCTTGTCGTCGAAGATCCGGTCCAGCTTCGCCCGCACGCCGCCGAACACCGCGTCCAGCGCCGCCACCACGGCGATCGGCAGGTACGGCTGCAACCCCGCGGGCACCGTGGGATCCAGATACACCCCGAGCAGCACACCGGCGAGCAACGCCAGCACCGCGATCATCGGCCACCTCCAGAGGGGCTTGGAGACGTCGCCGAGCCGGACGGCCCGGGACTGGTCGAACCGGCGACACCCGAACCCGACGGCGACGGGCTCGGACTCACCGAGGGCTCGGCGTAGCGTAGCCGTGGCTGCGGCGCGGCCGGCAGGGTGAGGTTGTCGGCCTCCTTGACCCCGAACGACAACCCGGTGGTCCGCGCCACATACCGCATCCCGGTAGCCGCCCGGCTGCCGTCGAACTTGTCCCGCATCGACCCCGGCCCGATCGCCGACACCTCGTACGGGCTCGTCACCGGCCGGTAGTCCACGAGGATCGCCTCACCCGCCGAACGGATCGTCGACGTCGCCGTCAAGCGCTGCCCGTTGATCGCGACCGCCTCCGCGCCCGCCGCCCACAGCGCGTTCGCCACCTTCTGCAGATCCGAATACAACACGTGGGACGGACCGGCGTCCGCGCCGGTCACCGCGTCCTTGTCCGCCGGCGCGTCGGCCAGCCGCACCACCACACCGTCACCGCGCACCCGGCCCAGGCCCGTACCGGCCTCCAGGTTCCGCAGCCGGGACGCCTGCGAACCGCCCAGCGCCGCGTCCCGCTGCCGGCCGACCTCCTCGCGCAACTGGTCCGCCCGCTCGGTCAACCGGTCCGTCTCGGCCTCCCGCTGCTTGATCTCGGCGATCAGCCCGGCCCGCGCCTTCGCCCGGCTCGGCTCCTCCGCGATCGTCTCCCGGTACGCCACCGCGAACAGGAACCCGATCACCACGAGCACCACCAGGCTGACCGGACGGGCCAGCAGGCGCCGCAGCCGCGAGGGCGGCCCCTCCCGACGCCCCGCCGCCGCGTCGGCGTACCCGGGATCGAGCGGGTTACGGAACAGCTCTGTCAGGAAGTCGGGGGCGTACGACCGCGCGGACGGGTCCTGGGCCTTGTCCCGAGGTGCCACGCTCATGCCGCCGCGCCCGCACGCCGCGCCCGCATCTCCCGGACCAGGCGGCTGGCCTGCACCACGTACATCCCGCCGGCCACCCAGTAGAGCACCAGACCCCACCAGGCCAGGCCCCAACCGATCGCCTCGGCCGCGGTGGCGATGCCCGGCGCGGCGGCGGCCAGCAGCAGGATCGGGAACGCGGCCAGCAGCAGGAACGTCGCCGTCTTGCCGACGTAGTGCACCGGCGGCGGGCCGTAACCGTAGCGGCGCAGCACCCCGAGCGACCCGAGCAGGAGCAGCTCGCGGGCCAGCAGCGCGGCGGTGAACTGCCACGGCACCACCTCGCGTGCGGTGAACGCCAGCAGCGTGGCCAGGATGTAGAGCCGGTCGGCGAGCGGGTCGAGCAGCTCCCCCAGCCGGCTGACCTGGTGCAACCGGCGGGCGATCCAGCCGTCCACCCAGTCGCTGGTCCCGCCGATCGCCAGCACCACGATCGCCGCCACGTCGGCCCGGGCCACCAGGAAGAGGTAGAGGAACAGCGGCACGCCGACGAGCCGGACGAAACTGATCACGTTCGGCAGGGTGAGGACACGGTCCACCACGACCGCCGTCGCACCGTCGGGAGCCGGATGCTCCGATGGAGCCGGCCGACGCGACACCGAACCCTCCCTTCGCAGCACGGCCCGGCGACCGACCACGATCGGCCGCTCCTCCAGGACGTGCGCGTTGCCGGCCGGTCAGCGCCGGCGCCCTCTGCGATCCCGGGCTGGGACCTCCCCGATGCCGCCCACGCTCGTGTCGATCGTGAACCGGCCAGTTTTGCGCTGCCACTATATCGGGCCGCTTCGGCGTGCTCCGGGGGCTGCTTTCCGTTGGCGATTCGCGTGTCTGCGTTATGTGCGGTGGCGCACCACCGCCAAGGCGTCCTAGGACACTAGTGGGGACGCTGGCGACGGCAGAAACCGCGTGGGCAGGGCCGCCGAGGTCAGGCCGTGCGGGCCGTGGAGTCGGGGCCGGTCTGCTGGCCGCCCAGCGACGCCGCCTGGCTGAACGCGAGCAGGGCCAGCAACAGCTCGTGCTGGACCCGGTTGGGCATCCGGTCCAGCACCGCCTGGACCGCCTGGTGGCGGCGCTCCTTCAGGTCCCGCAACAGGGTCTCGGCCGCGCCGGTGGGGACCAACCGCACCTCGCGCCGGTCGCGCGGATCGGCCGCCCGGCGCACCAGGCCGACCGCCTCCAGCCGGTCACAGAGCCGGCTGGCCGAGGAGGGTACGACATCCAGCAGCTCGGCCAGCCGGTTCACGTTGGTGTCCGGATGGGCCATGATCAGCGACAGCACCCGGAGCTGGGTCGGCGAGACGCTCAGCGCGTGCCGGGAGGTGGCGGAGTCGAGCACACCGATGAGCGCCTCGGCAGCCGCGTCGATGGCTGCCGCAAGATTCGGAGATCGCTCCACCCGATGTCCCCTGCGATGTGTTCGCCCGCCGGTCTGGTCACTGCCCGCCGGCGTCGTCCGGAGGGCTGGAACCGCGCCAGTCCAGGCAGACGACCACCGCGTCGTCACGGAGATCCGCGTCGGCGTGGTACGCGTGCAGTTCGCGCATCACCGTACCAACTGCTTCGGCCGCTGGCTGCAACCGAGTGGACCGCATCGATCGCGCCATGCCCCGCTCCCCGTACGGCTCCCGCCCGTCCGGCTGCGCCGCGTAGACCCCGTCGCTGACCACGAAGAGCCGGTCCCCCGGCTCCACGGTGAACTCCTGCACCTCGTACCGGGTCTCGGCGAACATGCCCAACGGCAACTGCTGCTCCAACGGGACCCGGGCGACCGTGCCGCCACGCAGCCGCAGCACGTGCGGCGAACCGGCGTCGACCGCCCGGACCACGCCCCGCCGGGTGTCGAGCTGCAGCAGCAACGTGGCCACGTGCCGGCTCCCCCGGTGCTGGTAGAAGATGGTGTCCGAGGCCAGCTCGGCCTGCTCCACCAGGCTTCCGCCCGAGCGCCGGGCGTTGCGCATCGCGTTCACGGTCACCGCGGTCAGCAGCGACGCGGCCAAGCCGCTGCCGGCGCCGTTGAGCACGGTGACGGTCAGCCGGTCGCCGTCGACCGACCAGTCGAAGTGGTCGCCGCCCACGGTGTACGCCGGTTCGAGCTGCCCGGCCAGCACGAAGTCGCCGTGCGTGACGCTGCGCCCGGGCAGCAGGTCCCACTGCATCTCCGCCGCCATGCTGAGCCGTTCCCGCCGGCGGGCCCGCCGGTAGCGGTCGGTCTCCCGGTCCGCGGCCCGCAGCGCCACCGCCAGCTCGCCCGCCACGTCCCGGGCCACCTCCAGGGTCGCCGCGTCCGGGTGCACCGGCAGCTCCAGCATCAGCACCCCGAGCCGCTCACCCCACAGCGACAGGGGCAGGTAGACCCGGCAGCGACCGTCCTCACCGGCGTCCAGCACCGGCTGCTGACTGCTGAAGCAGCGCTGCGCCACGCCCTGACAGGCGAGGAAGCCGCCGTCGGGCAGGTTCGGGTCGAGCACCGGCCAGAGCCCGCTGGACCGGTAGTCGGCGATGAACACCTCGGTCCGCGACGCGTCCAGCGCCAGGCGGACCGCCCGGTCGGCGGCCTCCGCCAACTGGTCGGGCGACGCCGCGCGCAGGGCACGCGACACCTGTCCGGGCCCATCCGGCATGCTCATCCTCCGAAGGCGACTATTGCTACGGAGCAAGCATCATACGGAGGGCGCTCAGCCGCCGGCCGTCCCGGCTCCCGCCGGTTCGCCGGCGGGCGACGGTGGCGGGTCCGGGACGTGCCAGGAGGCCGGAACGGCCGCGGTTAGGCCGCGGTCCTGGTGGCGACCGCGCCGTAGAAGGCGTCGGGCACCGGGTCGGACTCACCGGCCGGGCGCCACTCGGCGACCGGGACGATGCCGTCCACCGTGGGCTGCCAGCGGCCGAGCAGTGGCGCGAACGCGGCCGGCGATCGCATTCGGAACGCCGGCCCCATCATCGCCAGCGCCTCCGGATGTCCGAACAGCTCCTCGCTGTCGAAGTCGATCGCCAGGAAACTGCCCGGCGCGGCCGCCTCGTACAGCTCGTCGAGGGTGCGGGCCAGCGTGGCGTCGTCCAGGAACGCGGCCAGCCCGAGGAAGACCACCCCGACCGGCCTGCGCCCCCACCCCGGTACGAAGCGGTGCAGTTGGGCCGGATCGATGGTGCCGATGTCGGTGGCGTCGCCGAAGCCGTACCCGGCGCGGTCGCTGCCGGCCAGCAGGCGCTGGCCCAGCCGGATGGTCACCGGGTCGACGTCGGTGTAGAGCACGGTGGCGTCCGGGGCGACCTCGTGCACGTTGCCCCGGGTCGGCACGCCGGCACCGAAGACCAGGAAACCGTCCACCCCGGCGCCGGCGATCGACCCGACCGCCCGGCCGAGGAAGCCCCGCAGCGAGCGGAAGATCGCCGCACAGGGCCCGTACGCGCCCTCGAAGGCGCGGGCCGCGGCCACGTCCACCGGGAAGTGGTGCTCGCCGCCGAGCCAAAAGTCGATCATACGGGCGGTGCTCGGCTGGTCGGGCTCGGCCATCGACGAGGCTCCCTTCCTCGGGCGGTGGTCGACAGCGTACCCACGGGCCGGCTCCGGCGGTATGGCCCCGACGACGCACGGCCGACCGCGATACTGGCCGCGGGCGTCCGGCGGCCAGGAGGTGCAACGGTGAACTCGGCGAACGGCGCGGCGGTGGTGGTCGGCGTCGACGGCTCGGAACCCGCGCTGCGGGCCGTCCGGCTGGCGGCGGCCGAGGCCGCCCGGCGGCACCGGCCGCTGCGGGTGGTGCACGGGTTCATCTGGCCGCTGTTGCGCGTACCGGTCAACCCGCCCGCCGGGGCGCCAGCCGGCGGCGGCCTACGGCAGCAGGCGGAACAGCTCGTCGCCGCGGCCGTGGCGGCGGCGGAGACGGCGGCGCCCGGCGTCCGGGTCTCCGGCGAGATCATCGACGGCGAGGCGGCGGCGGTGCTGCTCGGCGAGTCCCCCACCGCCGCGATGATCGTCCTGGGCGACCGCGGCCTCGGCGGCTTCGCCGCCCTGGTGGTCGGCTCCGTGGCCATCCAGGTCGCCGCGCACGCCGACTGCCCGGTGCTGGTGGCCCGCGGCGCGGAGCGGGCCGCCGGCCCGGTGGTGGTCGGGGTCGACGGCTCCCCGCCGTCCCGGGCCGCGGTCGACTTCGCCGCCGAGGAGGCGGCACTGCGCGGGGCTCCGCTGCGGGCCGTGCTCGCCTACACCCATCCCGTCTCCACCGGCCCCGGCGACATGCAGCCGCTGGTCTACCAGGAGGACCGGCTGCACGACGCGGAGGACCAGGTCCTGGCCCGGTCGCTCGCCCCGCTGACCGAACGTCACCCGGAGGTGCCGGTGAGCCGGGAGGCGGTGCACGGCCGGCCGGTCGCCGTGCTCACCGACGCCGCCCGCGACGCCCAACTGGTGGTCGTCGGCGGGCAGGGCCGTGGCGAGCTGAGCGGGCTGCTGCTGGGGTCGGTGAGCCAGGGCGTGCTGCACCACGCCGACTGCCCGGTGGCGGTGGTCCGCTCCGCCGGCTGAACGGTTGGTGCCGCCGTGGGTGGGTAGACGGTGCGGGTACCCACACCGGAGGAGGCAGCGATGCCAGGACCACGGCCGGGCAGCAACGCGTACGACAAGGAGCGGGCGCGGCTGCGCGATCTGATCGAGAATTCCGGGCGGGCCGCCGACCAGGAGGCGAACCAGGTGGCGAACCGGATCCTCCAGGACGACCGCGGCCAGCGGGGCATCGTCCGGGGGGAACGGACGTTCGGCCCCAAGGGTGAGCGCGAACCGGGCGACCCGAAGTGAGGGCGGCACCCGTCGTCGACGGCGCCATCGCGGGCGCCGTCGGCACCGCCGCGTTGAACGTCGTCAGTTTCCTGGACATGGTGGTCCGGGCCCGCCCGGCGAGCAGCACCCCGGACGAGACCGCCGGCCGCATGGCCCACGCCGCGCACCTCGACCTCGGGCCCGAGGAGAAGGCGACCAACCGCCGCTCCGGGCTCGGGGCGGTGCTCGGCTACGGCACCGGCATCGCCGCCGGGGCCGTGTTCGGGTTACTTGCCGCCCGTCGCCGCATCCCGCTGCCGGTCGCCGCGGGAGTGCTCGGCGGCGGGGTGATGGCGACCACCGACGGGTCGATCGCCACCCTCGGCGTGAGCGATCCCCGGACCTGGCGGCCCAAGGACTGGCTGTCCGACATCGTGCCGCATCTGGCGTACGGAATGGCGACCGCAGCCACCTGGCGGAGGCTGCGGCCGCCGTCGCGGCGGGGCCGTTAGCCCCGCTGGCCGCTCTCGTCGTCGGCCACCTGCTTATCGGCGGGGCCGTGCGGCGACACCTGGCCCTTCGGAACCGGTCGCCCGACGTCCGCGTTGGAGGAGCCACGGTTCCGCGGGGCTCCCGCGGCGCCGGGAACCTTGCTGTCCTGGCTGGTGGTGCCTCGGTTGTTGCGGCGCAACTCCGGCTGCTGCGGATTGACCACGGGTCTCTCCTTCCGGTGGGTGCGCGCGACGTGGGCCGCGCACATGACCGGGGTACCCGCACCGACCAGCCGCATTCCGGGTCCGGCGCGGGCGTCTGCCCCTCGCCGGGGCGGGTACCCGGACCGGATGCCAGACGATCGGAACGTGGCGCGGGTGCTACTGGACCGGCAGGCCCGCACGTACGCGGAGGAGGCGGGGATCGCGCTCGCCGACCGGCCGGCACCGCTCTACCAACTGCTGGTGCTCACCACGCTGTTGAGCACCCGGATCCGGGCCTCGGTGGCGATGGCGGCCGCGCGGGAACTCTTCGCCGCCGGTTACCGCACCCCCCAGGCGATGGAGGCGGCGACCTGGCAGGACCGGGTGGACGCGCTCGGGCGGGGGCACTACCGCCGATACGACGAACGCACCGCCACCATGCTCGGCAGGGGCGCCCGGCTCTGCCTGGACCGGTGGCACGGGGACCTACGCCGGATGCACCGGGAGGCCGACGACGACCGGGACGCCCTGCGCCGGCTGCTGATCGAGTTTCCCGGCATCGGCCCGACCGGGGCGGACATCTTCCTGCGCGAGGCGCAGGCGGTCTGGCCGGACCTGCGCCCGTACGCCGACCGGCGGACCCTCGCCGGCGCGAAGCGGCTCGGCCTGCCGGCGAATCCGGGCCGGCTGGCCGGGCTGGTCGGCGAGGCCGACTTCGGGCGGCTCGCCTCGGCGCTGGTCCGGGTGGCGCTCGGCCAGGAATCGGCCGGCGAGGTCAGCCGCACGGCGGCCGGCCGCTGAGCGTCACTTGGCCGGACCCGGCCTGGTCAGGTACCAGACCAGCAGCGACGCGGCCACGGCGAGCAGGACCAGACCACCCGAGATACCGCCCTCGCCGCCGCCGCTGCGATGTCCGGTGACCCCGAAGTAGATCACCGCCACCCCGGCGAGCACCGCGAGGAATGTGCGCAGATTTCGGTCCCTCACGCTCCGCACCGTACGGCCTAACCGGTGCCAGTTCGTCCGGTTCGCTGTGGTTTCCCCCGTCCGGGTTCCGCCCGGTCAGTCGGCCCCGGAGCCGGTGGCGGGGCCCCGCAACCGCACCCGGCGCACCGCCCGGTCGGCCACCTCGACCACCTCCACGGTCAGCCCGGGCAGCCGCACCGTCTCACCGGGTCCACCGGGCAGCCGGCCGAGGCCGGCCAGCACCAGCCCGGCCACCGTGGTGTATTCGTGGGTCAGCGGGAAGGTCAGCCGCACGCCCACGTCGGGCAGGTCGTGCAGGGGGAAGTTGCCGGGGAGCACCAGTGCGCCGTCCGGCTCCCGCAGCACGCCGCGGACGTCCCGGTCGGTCTCGTCGTACAGCTCGCCCACCACCTCCTCGAGCAGGTCCTCCATGGTGACCAGCCCGTCGATGCCGCCGTACTCGTCGACCACCAGGGCGAGCTGCTCGTGGCGCTGGCGGAGCTGGCGCATCGCGTCGGCCACCGGCAGCGTGCCCGGCAGCAGCACCGGCGGGCGGGCCCGCTCGCCGACCGTGGCGCCGTCCCCGTCGACCAGGTCCCGGATGTGCACCACGCCGCACACGTCGTCCAGGCCGCCCGGGCCGGTCACCGGGGCGCGGGAGCGACCGGTCCGGGCGAGCCGCCGCATCGCCTCGGCCGCCGTCATCGAGGCCGGCAGGAACGTCACGTCGCGTCGGGTGACCAGGACCTCCCGCAGCCGCCGGCCGGCGATGTCGAACGCCCCGGCGAGGATCTCCCGCTGCTGGGCGGACAGGCCCCGCTGGCTGACCAGCATCTCCCGCAACTCCTCCTCGGTCACCTCCGTCCGGCGGGCACGCGGGTCGCCGCCGGCGAGCCGGACCAGCAGGTCGGTGGCGCGGCTGAGCAGCCACACCGCCGGACGGGACAGCCGGCTCAGCAGATCCAGCGGCCCCGCGCTGAGCAGCGCCCACCGTTCCGTCCACTGCATGGCCAGCCGCTTCGGGGCCAACTCCCCCACCACCAGGGTGACGAAGGTCAGCACGAGGGTCACCAGCAGCACGGCGACCGGGTGGGCGGCCCTGCCGAGGAAGCCCAGCGGTCCCACCAGGGGCCCGGCCAGCGACACCGCGGCGGCCGCCGAGGCGAGGAAACCCGCCAGGGTGATACCGAGCTGGACGGTGGCCAGGTAGCGGTTCGGCTCGCGGGCCAGCCGAACCAGCCGGGCTCCGTTCTGCCCCGCCCGCGCCAGCCGCCGCAGCTGGGCCTCCCGGAGCGTGACCAGCGCCATCTCGCTGCCGGACAGGGCGGCGTTGACCAGCACCAGGACGACGACCAGGACGAGTTGCCCGACCATCACGCCCCCTCCCGCCGCCCGGCGCCGCGGCCGGTCAGTCCTTCTCCAGGTCGTCCAGGGAGATCTTGTGCGTCATCAGCCAGCGGGCCAGCGCGTTCATCCCGAACAGCCACAACGGCGCGGACTCGGTGGTGCCGTTGGTGGCGAAGATGGCGAACCGCAGGTCCGGCGCCCGGTACGCCTCGATCCGCCACCGGTGCTGCTTGTCCCGCCAGATCGCCGCAGGATCCATGGCGTCACCGTAGGTGACCGGACCGGGCCGGCGGGCCGTCTTGGCGGCCCCGCCACCACCCACCCCGACCGACCGGCGGTCAGCTGGGCGGGGCGACCACCTCGCGGGCGTCGTCGGGCAGCCGGCGGGTGGCGCCGCGCCGGTCCAGCAGCTCCAACAGCGGCACCGCCACCCGGCGGGTGGTGTCCAGGGCCTGGCGCGCGGCGCTGAGCGTGAACGGCTGCGGCAGCCGGGCGAGGATCCGGACCGCGTCGTCGAGCGCGCCCGGCAGCAGGACCACGTTGTCGGCCAGCCGCAGCAGGGCCCCGGCCCGGACCGCCGCGCCGATCTCCCGCGGACCGAGGCCGAGGTCGGCCAGGCGGTGCGCCTCGGGAGCCTGGAACGGGCGGTCGCCGTACTCGGCGCGGACCCGGTCGACGGCGCGGGCCACCGGGTCCGGCAGCAGGTCGCCCGCGGTGGCGGTGACCCGGCCGGCCCGCAGCCGCAGCGGTGGCCGCAGCAGCGCCGCCACCAGCGCCCGGTCGGGCAGGTCAAGGCGCTGGCGCAGCACCTCGACCGGCACCCCGGGTTCCAGGGGGTGCGTCCGGCCGTACCGGGCGACCTCCTCGGCGAGGCGGACGCCCAGGGCGTGCCAGTGTTCCGGGTCGGCCAGCCAGTCTCCGGCGAGCGGGGCGGCGTCGACCGTCACCCCCATCCGGGTCAGTTCGCCGGCCCGGACCAGCCGCCGGCGGCGCAGCTCCCCGGCCAGGTCGGGCCGGCCGTCCAGCCCCGCCAGGGTGGTCGCGCGGGCGGCGGCCGCGCCCCGCCGGCGCAGCGGCGGCGGGTCCACGTCCAGCACAGTCACCCCACCGGCGACGTGGTGCCGGCCGGGGTCGCGCAGCAGCGCCCGATCCCCGATCAGCAGCGGCAGCGGCCGGGCCAGCCGCAGCCGCACGGTGTCCGGGCCGAGCGGGCGTACCTGGGCCGGCACGGCGGCGGAGCCGACGTGCAGGTTGAGGGTGGCCGGCAGGTCGGCGGCGGGGTCGCCGGCGAGCCGGACGTCCAGCAGGTCGGTGCGGCGGAAACGGCCGGGGCTGAGCAGGGCGTCGCCGCGGGCGATCCGCTCCCGGGGCACGCCGCGCAGGTTCACGGCCACCCGGGCCACCGCGTCGACCCGCTCGTGTGCGACGCCCAGGGAATGCAGGCCGCGTACCCGCACCGGCTCACCGGTGGCGGCGAGTTCGAGTTGGTCACCGACGTGCAGCCGGCCGCGGCCGAGGGTGCCGGTGACCACCGTGCCGCTGCCCCGGATGGTGAACGAGCGGTCCACCCAGAGCCGTACCGGTGCGTCCCGCAACGGGTCGGGCAGCCGGGCGACGAGGCGGTCCAGGGCCGCCCGCAGCTCGGGCAGGCCGACGCCGGTGGCGCCGCTGACCGCCACCGCCTCGACCTCGCCCAGGGAGGTGGCGGCGATCTCCTTCCGCGCCCGCGCAACGGCGGGCCCGGGATCGGCCAGGTCCGCGCGGGTCACCGCCAGCAGCCCGTACGACACCCCCAGCGCATGCAGCGCGGCCAGGTGCTCGGCGGACTGGGGCATCCAGCCCTCGTCCGCCCCGACGACGATCAGCGCGGCCGGGACGGGGCCGACCCCGGCCAGCATGTTCGGCACGAACCGTTCGTGCCCGGGCACGTCGACGAAGGCGACGGTCCCGCCGGAGGGCAGGGTGGTCCAGGCGAAGCCGAGGTCGATGGTCATGCCCCGGCGGCGTTCCTCCGCCCACCGGTCGGGTTCCATTCCGGTCAACGCCCGGACCAGGGTGGACTTGCCGTGGTCGACGTGCCCGGCGGTGGCGACGACCCACACGACTAGCTGCCCACCCGCAGGATCGCCGCCCGGACCGCCCCGTCGGCGCCGGCCGGTACGCAGCGCAGGTCGAGCAGGAGCCGGCCGTGCAGCACCCGGCCGAGGACCGGCGGCTCGCCGATGCGCAGCGGCTCGGCGTACCGCTCGGGCAGGCTCAGCGCCCACGAGTCCAGCTCCACGCCGGGCGCGCCCCCGCCGCCGACCACCGCGACGCTGGGCACCACCTCGGCCTTGCACCCGTCCTCGCCGAGCCGGTCGCGCAGCCGTTCCACCCGGTCCCGCAGCGCGGCCGGGTCGGCGTGCAGCGCCTCCCGGGTCGGGGTGGTCGGGCCGTGCAGGGTGGCGGCGAGCGCGGCCAGGGTGAGCTTGTCCACCCGCAGCGCCCGGGCGAGCGGGTGGCGGCGCAGCCGGTCGACCAGGTCGGCGGCGCCGAGCAGCAGGCCGGTCTGCGGGCCGCCGAGCAGCTTGTCGCCGCTGGCGGTGACCAGGTGGGCCCCGGCGCGCAGGGTGGTGGCGGCGTCGGGCTCGTCGGGCAGCAGCGGATCGGGGGCGAGCAGCCCGGAGCCGATGTCGGCGATCACGGGCACGCCCAGGGTGGCCAGGTCCCGCACCGGCACCGCCGAGGTGAAGCCGCGGACCACGAAGTTCGACGGGTGCACCTTCAGCACGAACCCGGTACGCGGGCCGAGCGCCGCGGCGTAGTCGGCCAGGGTGGTGCGGTTGGTGGTGCCCACCTCGCGCAGCCGGGCGCCGGTGCTCTCCAGCAGGTCCGGCAGGCGGAAGCCGTCGCCGATCTCGACCAGTTCGCCCCGGCTGACCACGATCTCGCGGTCGGCGGCGAGGGCGGTGGCGGCGAGCACCAGCGCGGCGGCGCCGTTGTTGACCACGTGCACGGCGGGCGCGTCGGGCACGGCGGCGGCGAGCGCGTCGAGGGCGTCCCGGCCGCGCCGGGCCCGCCGGCCGGTACGCAGGTCCAGTTCCACGTCGGTGTGCCCGGCGGCGGCGACGAGGGCCGCCACGGCCGGGGCGGACAGCGGGGCCCGGCCGAGGTTGGTGTGCAGCACGACGCCGGTGGCGTTCAGCACCGCTCGGGGGGTGGGCGCGGGCAGGTCGGCCAGCGCGGCGTCGCGTACCTCGTCGGGGCTGATCTCACCGCGGCGGGCGCGCTGCTGGGCCCGGACGACGGCGGCCTTGACCCGGTCGCGGCCGAGCGTGCCGACGGCGGCGGCCAATTCGGGGTCGGCCAGCAGCGCGTCGGTGCGCGGCACCCGCCGCCGCGGGTCGACGTCACGCATCGGGTCATCTCCCTGGCCTGCCCCGCGGAGGCGGAGCCGCACGGTTGCTTGGCGGAGACGGACGGGAATCGAACCCGCCTGGCCCGGGTCCCGGACCACACCGGTTTTGAAGACCGGGAGGGGCACCAGCCTCCTGAACGCCTCCACCGAGCACTTAACCACATGTGATCTCCGTCCGCCCGTGGGAGGGGAGAACCGACACGGTCAGGGCCCGGGCGTCTCGAAGTGCGGCCGGGGCCGGCCGGGGGCGGTGGGCAGGTGGGTGATCGGCGGCAGCACCAGTGCGGCGAACGCGAGCAGGCCGATCACCGTGAACGGCAGGGTGTAGCTTCTGCCGCTGGCGTCGTAGAGCAGCGCGGTAACCAGCGGACCGACGACGCCGCCGATGCTCCAGGCCACGATCATCGCGCCGTAGATGGCGCCGGCGTTCGGGGTGCCGAAGTAGTCCGCGGCGGTGGCCGGCATGGTGCCGAACCCGCCGCCGTAGGCGAGATAGACCAGGGCGGCGAGCACCGCGAACAGCCAGAAGGCGGAGGCGTGCGGCAGGATCAGGAAACAGATCCCCTGCAGGGCGAGCATGCCGAGGAACGCGGTCATCCGGCCGATCCGGTCGGACAGCCACGCCCAGATCACCCGCCCGCCGCCGTTGAACAGGCCGAGGACGCCCACCAGTCCGGCGGCGGTCGCGGCGCTCGCCCCGGCGACCGCCTGGGCCGCGTCCGCGGCCTGGGAGATGAGCGCGATGCCGCAGGTCACGTTGAGCGTGAGGATCAGGGTGAGCAGGTACCACTGCCGGGTGCGCAGGGCCTCGCCGAAGGTGTAGACGCGGGTGCCGGCGACCGCGCGCCCGCCGACCGCCGGGGTGAAGCCGGGCACCTGGTACCCGGCGGGTGGGTCGCGGAAGAACGACGCCCCCAGCAGCACCGCGATCAGGTACGCGATGCCCAGCGGCAGGAAGACGCTGGTCTTGTGGCTGGTGCCGGCGAGCAGCGCCTTCGCCACCGGGGCGGTGATCACCGCGCCGAAGCCGAAGCCGGCCACCGCGATGCCGGTGATCAGGCCCCGCTTGTCCGGGAACCACTTGCCGAGCATGGCGATCGGCGTGATGTACGCGGCGCCGAGGCCGATCCCGCCCAGCACTCCGTAGGTGAGCAGCAGCAGCCACAGCTGATCGCTGGTGGACACCAGGGACGCCAGCATGGTCCCCACGGCGTAGAGGACACCGCCGCCGAGCGCGACGGGTCGGGGCCCGCGCCGGTCCTGGATGCGCCCGCCGATCAGGCTACCGATGAAGATGGTGCCGATCGCCACCTCGAACGGCAGCACCACCTCGGCCTTGCTCCAGCCGAACTCGGCCTGCAGCGGTTTGTTGAACACGCTCCACGCGTAGACGGCGCCCAGCGCGAGCTGGACGAGCACGGCCGCTACCACGAGGCCCCACCGGCCCCGCGTCGGTCTGGGTTGTCCGCGCGATCCCGCGGCTGTCGTGGCCATGAGCGTTACCCCCGTATCGGCTCATGGGCCTGGCGTCTGCTGCCTGGCTACCCCCCGGTCGGGCCGACGCCCGGCCCGTTGACGTCTGGTGCGAGCTCCCCCTGCCGGGCGCGCTCCCGCTGCGGCACCACCGTGTACTTCGGATCCCGAGCGGAGGCGACCCCGCCGTGGAAGATGCCGAACCGGGTGCACGCCGCGGCGGCGAGCAGCGCTCCTCCGGACAGGGCCGACAGGACCCGGTTGCGTCGCCCGACCAGCGCGCCGGCCACGCCGACGGCGGTCAGCGCCCGGCCGGCGCGCAGCAGCCGGCCGGGGGTGCCCGTCGCGTAGGGCTCGCTGAGCAGGCCGAGCCGGTTCTCCACGCGGTGCGAACCCCACAGCTCCAGGGCGGCGCCGGCGACCGCGAGCCGCCGCGCGGGGCCGGTCTGCCCGGTGGGCGCGGCGAGCAGCCCCACGCCGGCGCCGCTGGCCAGCGCGCTGCCCGCGAAGATCACCGGCAGTTCCGGGTACGCCTCGTGCCAGGACGGCACGGCGGTGTCGGCGAGCAGCACCCCGGTGTACGTGGCCAGCGCCGGTGCGGTGGCGGCGGCGAGCAGCCCCGCGGCGTGCCCGACCGGGGGCAGCAGCCGCCGGCCGAGGCCGAGCAGGCCCCGCTCGGGCAGCCACGGTGCCGCCTCGGCGACGGCCGCCACCCCGGCGGCGGGGCCGAAGGCGCTGAGGATCCAGGTGCCCACCGACATCGGCGAGGTCGGCTTCGCCACCCGCAGCATGTGGTGGAACCGGCTCGGTTTGCCCAGGTCGTGAATGAGGAAGTACGCGCTGGCGGTCACGGCCGCGAGGGAGGTGACCCGGCCGGCCCGGCGCAGCGCCGGCCGGCCGGTGAGCTGCCCACCGGCCGCCAGCAGCGAGGACCCGGCCGCGACGCCACCGGAGAACAGGTAGGCGGCGATGTCCCACTTCCACACCGGCGGCTTGAGAATGGGGCGGCCGTAGTAGGAGGTGAACTCGGCCGGCGGCACCGCGAGCTGCTCCCCGCCGCCGCCCTTGCGCCGACCGGCGCGCCGGTCGGTGGGCGGGACGTCACGGGGCGGCACCGGCCGCAGCCCGGCCTCGACGGCACCGGCGTCGGTGCGCGCGCCCGCGCCGGTCGCCCGACTGCCGTAGCTGGCCTCGCCGGAGCGGCCCGCCTTCGGGCCGTGGCTGCCCGGCGCGCCGGGCAGCGCGGGCGCCTGGGCGGCGAGCCGCTCCCGGAACCGGCGGAACAGGGCACCGACCGGTGGGCGGTCCGAACTCACGACGAACCTCCGACGAACGCGGCGACGGCGGCCGCCGCCATGGCCAGGGCGGCCAGCCCCGCCCGCTTCCACATCTTCGGCAGGTCCCGGGTGGTGACCACCGGGTCCGGCGGCAGGCCGTACACCTCGGGCTCGTCGAGGAGCAGGAAGAACGCGCCGTCGCCGCCGACCCCGTCGGTCGGGTCGTGGCCGTAGAGCCGGGCCTCGGGCACGCCCCGCTCGTGCAGCTGCGCCACCCGCGTCGCCGCCCGTTCCCGCAGCTCGTCGAGGGGGCCGAACTGGATCGACTCGGTCGGGCAGGCCTGCGCGCAGGCCGGCGTCTGCCCCGCGCCCAGCCGGTCGTAGCAGAGCGTGCACTTCCACGCCCGGCCATCGCCCTTGCGCTGGTCGATCACCCCGTAGGGGCAGGCGGAGATGCAGTAGCCGCAGCCGTTGCAGATGTCCTCCTGTACTACGACCGTGCCGAACTCGGTGCGGAACAGGCTGCCGGTCGGGCAGACGTCCAGGCAGGCGGCGTGGGTGCAGTGCTTGCAGACATCCGACATCATCAGCCAGCGGAAGTCGGTGCGCGACTCGGCGCCGGTGGCCCGGCCGGGCGGCTGGGCGCCGGGCATGCCGAGGAACTCCGGCCCGGCGGCCATCCGGGCGGCCGGCTCCGGCTGCCCCGGCCCGACGCCCGGGATCGTCCCGGTGTCCGCCCTGGTGCCGGCGGCGGCCGCCGCGCTGCCCGGGCTGGCCGGCTCCCCGGTCGGGTTGCCGGCGAAGGGCGGGGTGCGGTGCCCGGCCGGGCGGGGCTGCTCGATGAAGGCGACGTGGCGCCAGGAGTTGGCGGTGAGCGCCCCGGTGTTGTCGTAGGACATGCCGAGCAGGTCGAAGCCCGAGTCGGGTACCCCGTTCCACTCCTTGCAGGCGACCTCGCACGCCTTGCAGCCGATGCAGACGCTGGTGTCGGTGAAGAAGCCCATCCGCGGCGGCGCCTCGACCCAGCCGGCGTCCGGTGCCGGATCGAGCGGCCCGTACAGGCTGTTGGCCTCGATCATCCGACCTCCCGTTCGGACGCCTTCGTGGTGACGATCGGCGCGCCGCCCCCGGTCAGCCCGGCCCGGCGCCGGTAGTCGTCGACCAGGTCGAGCAGCGCCCGACCCGTCGGGCGCCGGCCGGGCCGGATGTTACAGGTGCCGACCTTGCTCTCCTGGATCAGCACGTTCGGGTCCAGGGTGATGCCGAACAGGTCGTTGACCGAGTCGCCGGTGACGATCCCCTCGCGACCGAAGTGGTACGGCAGCCACACCTGGTGGATCACCCGGCCGTCCAGCCGCAACGGGGTGAGCCGGTCGGTGACCAGCACCCGGGCCTCGATCGCCGCCCGCCCGCTGATCAGATGGGCCCAGCCGAGGTGGTCCAGGCCGATCTCACCCGCCAGCTCCGGGGAGACCTCGACGAACATCTCCGGCTGGAGCTCCGCCAGGCGCGGCACCGTCCGGCTCATGCCGCCGGCCGTGTGGTGCTCGGTGAGCCGGCTGACGGTGAACACGTACGGGAAGACGTCGGTGTGCGGCTGCGGCGGGCTCGGGTTCACCGAGTTGACCGGGTTGTCGTAGACCTTGCGGGTCGGGTTGGCCTGCTGCCCGTACAGCGGGTTGCGGATCGGCGACTCCGCCGGCTCGTAGTGCGTCGGCATCGGCCCGTCCTGCAGCCCGGTCGGCACGTACAGCCAGCCCTTACCGTCGCCCTGCATGATGAACGCGTCGTCGCCGGCGAGCCCCTCCACCCCGGTGGCGCCGTGCGGCGGCCGGTAGGTCGGCGGCTTCTTCTTCTCGAAGTCCGGCACGTCGTAGCCGGTCCACTCGCCCCGGTCGGGGTCCCACCACACGTACTTCTTGCGTTCGCTCCAGGGCCGCCCCTGCGGGTCGGCCGAGGCGCGGTTGTAGAGGATGCGGCGGTTGGCCGGCCAGGCCCAGCCCCACTCGGCGGCCACCCAGTCCTGGTCGTGCCGCGACCTGCGCCGGGCGGACTGGTTGACCCCGTCGGCGTACACCCCGGTGTAGATCCAGCAGCCGATGGCGGTGGAGCCGTCGTCCCTGGCCTCGGTGAACGCGGACAGCGGCCGGCCGGTCGCCACCTCGTACCCGTTGATCTCCTTCAGCACCGCCTCGGCGCTCGGCTCCGCGTGCTCGCCCTGGGTGGGGTAGTCCCAGGTGAGGTCGCGGATCCCGCGGTCGCGCGGCTTGTCGGACGCGGCCAGCTTCTGCCGGATGATCCGGCCCAGGTGGTAGAAGAACCACAGCTCGGAGCGGCAGTCGCCCGGTGGCTCGACCGCCTTCTCCCGCCACTGCAGCAGCCGCTGCGTCTGGGTGAACGTGCCCTCCTTCTCCACGTGCGACGCCGCCGGGATGAAGAACACCTCGGTACGGCACTCCTCCGGCACGATCTCGCCGGTCTCCACCTCCGGGCTGTTCTTCCAGAACGTGGCGCTCTCGATCATGAAGAGGTCGCGGACCACCAACCAGTCCAGGTTCGCCATGCCCAGCCGCTGGGCCTTGCCGTGCGCCGAGCCGACCGCCGGGTTCTGGCCGAGCAGGAAGTATCCCCGGACCATGCCGTCGATCATGTTCAGCACCGTCTGGTACGTCCCGTGGTCGCCGGTCATCCTCGGCAGGTAGTCGTAGCAGAAGTCGTTCGCCGGGGTCGCCGCATCGCCCCAGTACGCCTTGAGCAGGCTGGCGCCGAACGCGCGGGCGTTGTCCCAGAAGCCCTTCTGGCCCGGGTGCCGGATGCTGTCCACCCAGTCGGTGAAGCTCGTGTGGTCGGTGAAGTGCGGCATCGGCAGGTAGCCCGGCAGCAGGTTGAACAGCGTCGGGATGTCCGTCGAGCCCTGAATGCTGGCATGCCCGCGCAGGGCGAGCACCCCACCACCCGGGCGGCCCATGTTGCCCAGCAGCAGTTGGATGATGGCGCCGGTACGGATGTACTGCACGCCCACGCTGTGCTGCGTCCAGCCGACCGAGTAGATGAGCACCCCGGTGCGCTCCCGGCCGGAGTTCTCCGTCCAGGCTCGGGCCAGCTCCAGGAACTTCTCCCGCGGGATACCGCAGACCCGTTCCACCATCTCCGGCGTGTAGCGGGAGAAGTGCCGCTTGAGGATCTGGTAGACGCACCGCGGGTGCTGCAACGTCTCGTCCCGCTGGACCTGGCCGCCGACGGGCATGCCGTGCGACTCGTGGCGCAGGCCCGCCGCCGACTCCCGCTCCTTGTGCGTGTTGCGGTCGCCGGTCGACTCCTCGTGCCCGTGGTACTGCCAGCTCCGCTGGCCGTACGTGTTCGTCTTCGGGTTGTAGCCGGAGAACAGACCGTCCAGATCCTCGGTGTCGACGAACTCCTCGCTGACGATGCTCGCCGCGTTGGTGTACGCCACCACGTACTCCCGGAAATCCAGCTCGTTCTCCAGGATGTAGCGCACCACGCCGCCGAGCAGCGCGATGTCGCTGCCCGCCCGGATCGGCAGGTACGTGTCGGCCAGCGCGCTGGTGCGGGTGAACCGGGGGTCGACGTGGAAGACCTTCGCCCCCCGCCGCTTGGCCTCCATCACCCACTGGAAGCCCACCGGGTGGGCCTCGGCCATGTTGGAGCCCTGGATGATGATGACGTCAGCGTTCGCGACATCCTGCTGGAAGACCGTCGCGCCGCCGCGACCGAAGCTGGTCCCCAGACCGGGGACGGTGGCGGAGTGTCAAATCCGCGCCTGGTTCTCGATCTGTAGTGCGCCGAGCGCGGTGAAGAGCTTCTTGATCAGGTAGTTCTCTTCGTTGTCCAGGGTGGCGCCACCGAGGCTGGCGATACCGAGCGTGCGGTTCAACAACCGACCCTGCCCGTCGGTGTCCTCCCAGGTGGCATCCCGGGCCGCGAGCACCCGATCAGCGATCATCTCCATCGCCGTGTCGAGAGCGAGGTCCTCCCACTCGGTGCCGTACGGCCGGCGGTAGCGGACCTTCGTCTGCCGCAGCGGGCTGGTCACCAGACTCTTGCTGGCCGAGCCCTTCGGACAGAGCCGACCACGCGAGATCGGGCTGTCCGGGTCACCCTCGATCTGGGTGACCCGTCCGTCCTTGACGTACACCCGCTGCCCGCAGCCCACCGCACAGTACGGGCAGACGGACCGGGCCATGCTGTCGGCGGTCTCGGTGCGCGCCTGCAGGGCCGCCGAGCGGGCCGACTGGGCCGCCGCACCCCGCCCGAGCGGGTCCGTGCCCGTGAGCTGCCGGTAGACCGGCCAACCCTCGATGAAGGTCTTCAGACCCATCCCGGGGCACCCCCTCCCCCGCCGGCGGAAGCTGACCTCCTGACACTAGGCCAGCCACCGCGCCGTCGCGACACGAGTCGCGGATCATTTTCGGCAAATCCGGAGGGCGGAGAAACAGCGGCGCCCCGACCGGGTGGCCGGGGCGCCGCTGGGCGTCGGTGTGCAGGTCGCCTCTCGGCGAGTGGCGCGACGCGGCTCCAGCCGGACGGTATTCCGCGAAGGCAAATTAGGTGAGGCCCGGGGACACTGGACACACCGACGCTCTGCACAACGGTACGGGGGGTCTGGTTCTTCCGCTGCGCTTCGTGACCGCTGTCACCTGGCTTTCGCCTGGGTGGCTCTTGTGGGCTCGGCCCGGGTCGTTGGTTGCGCTTGTGGACTGCGTCTCGGTGGGTCGGTGGTTGCGCTTGGGGGCTGGGGGCGAGGGTGACCGGCTCCGGGCGGTCAGGCTTGATCCCTACGCCGGTCACCCTCGCCCCCAGCCCCGTCGCGGTCCTTCGCCGCCCGTGCGTCACGCCGTTGTCGGGTACGAACGAACCTGCCGGAGATCGGGGCGGTGAAGAGCTTCGCATGGGAGGCGCTCACCCGTGCCGCTTCCCGATCTTGGACCGTTTCCGTTCGCTGCGGGCGGTAACTGTCCACGATCCCTGGAGACGGCGTTCTCTGGAGACGGCGCTGGCCGGCACCCGTCTTCGGGTACCGGCCAGCGGCTTGTGCGTGTTCTTCAATCGGTCTGCTCGGTCAGCTTGGGTCAGCTGTTCCAGTGCTGGGCGACCAGGTCGGCGGCCTGCTGCTCCCACTGGGCGTAGGCGTCCGGGTACGCCGACACCTGCACCGTCTGCGCGGCCTGGGTCAGGGGCATGTCCTGCCAGCCGTCGATCTGCTTCAGGCCCTTCTCGAACGCCAGGGTCGCGTACTCGGGGTTGGTGATCTGCTCCGGCGTA